>CAZKGD010000006.1:0-76870 GCA_964552215.1 uncultured Caldimonas sp. | reverse complement strand
CGCCAGACTTGCTGCCCAATCCTTTCGGGCGGGCCCCAGAGCGATCACCGAGGTACGCAGACGAGAGCGATGATCACTCCCGCAACGACCAAGCCCGGCGCGATGCCTTGGGAAAGCGCCAAGGGTTGCCATTGGACGGCGTAGGTGGAGATCAGGGGCCAGCTCACCACGCGCCCCCAGGAGTGCAGGCCACCAATCACAAGCACGTAATAGGCCAGCAACAGCAGCAGGAGCAGCGCGCCCAGGAAGCTGCCGAGCCAACGGGCAAGCCCTTCAATCGGGACCCATCTCCACAACGCAACCCGAACGACGACGAACACGGCCAGCGTGGCCGACAGCAAGCCCAAGTGATGCCATGCGGCCGCGGGCGTGTGTCCAGGGAAGCTGGCGTACACCCAGAGGAAGCCGATCGCTGCGCCAAACCAGACCAGGGCTTCCGCGCCCAGTGTGAGCAGCCACGGCCGGCGTGACACAAGACGGGACAACATGGGCAGCGGTTCTTCGGGATATCAGGTATTGCGGATCACAACGAGCTTGGACAGCCCGAGGAGATTCACGGCACGTACAGACATCACCTGCCAGTCGTGCGCGAGGATGTGTTCCTCGAAGCTGAAGTCCGATCGGAAGCCGACCTTGTCTGCGATTGCCTTGACCGCACGTTCAAGCAGCCACCAGAAGCGGCTTCCGCTGAAGTGGTTCAGGATCAAGATGGTGCCATCCTTCTTGCAGACGCGGCGTAACTCTTTCACAAGCTGGCTTGGGTTTGGCGTGACGGAAAGCACATAGGGCAAGGTCACGCAATCGAAGCTTTCGTCCGGGAAATCCATGGACTCCGCGTTCATCGACTGCAGGACGATACGGCGCTCCGGCATGGCCCGCGCGCGTTCATGGGCATGGGCGAGCATCTCAGGGGAAAGATCGATCCCGACGAGCTGGCTGGACGGTGGATAGCCTGCCAGGGTGAGGCCGGTGCCCACCCCCACCTCTAGAACGCTTGCCGGGGCTAGGCCCTTCACTTCCTCCGTCAAGGCTCGTCGCCCGGGCTCCAAAACCTGCCCGAACAGGCGATCGTAGAGGGGCGCATAGCGGCGATAGGTCTTGACGACTTCTTGCGGTGACGGGGGCGGCATCTGACGACGGGAGAGCGCGGAGCGGTAATCGTGGCCGCGCGATGGTACCAGCCGCCATCCGTTGTCCGGGGGAACGTTACAGTGAGCGACCATGCTCAAGCTCCGATCCTCGCAGTGTTGAACCGATTGATCATCCCGGCCCTGTTGGTGCCAGGTCTTTGCATCGGCCTCACTCACACGCCCATCTCCTCGCTCTACAACAACGCCCTTGCATTGGCGGGCTGGGGTGCCGTGATGCTCGTAGCTGGGTGGCGTCCCCCTGCACCTGCCGGCGTCCTCACTGCAATTGCAGTGGCGGTCCTGGCTGTTGTTGCGACAACGGACGGGTTCCGCGCTCTCCCGGTGATCATTGCAGCTGTTGTGGTTTGCGCATGGAGTTGGCTTGCCGGGGAGAGGTGGCGTGAATTGCGGGCACCTCCAGCAATTCATGCTGTAAGCCTTGGCCTGCTACTGGCCGCTCTGCTCAGCACCGCCATCGCCCTCGTCCAGTACTTCACCCCCACCCTCGCCGACGGCACCTGGATCGCCAAACCCACCACCCCTGGCCGGGCCTTTGGCAACCTGCGCCAGCCCAATCACCTGGCCTCGCTGATGCTGCTGGGCCTGTGCATGCTGCCCATGGTGGTGTCGGAAACCCGGCGGCGCTGGGCCTGGGTGGCCATGGCGGCATTGACGCTGGGCGTGGCGCTCAGCAGTTCGCGCACCGGGATGCTGGGCCTGGTGGGGCTGGCGCTGTGGGCCGCACTGGATCGCGGCTTGCCTGGCTGGGCGCGGCGCTTGTTCTGGGCGGCGCCGGTGGTGGCGGTGGGGTGGTGGCTGGGGCTGGGGGCGTGGGCGGATGTGAGCGGTACGGCCTATTTCGGTGAGGCGCGGCTCGAAGGTGGGGGAGACCTCAGCAGTTCGCGCTTTGCGATCTGGTCGAACACGCTGGCGCTGATCGCGGCGCACCCGTGGACGGGGGTGGGCTGGGGGAATTTCAATGCGGCCTGGACCTTCACGCCTTTCCCCGACCGGCCGGTGGCCTTCTTCGATCACAGTCACAACCTGGTGCTGCAGTTGATGGTGGAGCTGGGCGTCCCGGCCGCGCTGGCCCTGCTGGGCGGGCTGGCCTGGGTGTTGTGGCGGGCGCGTGGTGCCTTGTCGCTGCCGGGGGAGGCTGGCCTCGCCGCGCGGGCGGCGCTGATGATGCTGGCGGTGCTGGGCTGGCACAGCCTGCTGGAATACCCGCTGTGGTACGCCTACTTCCTTCTGCCGGCGGCCTTTGCGCTGGGGCTGTTCCTGGGGTTGGGGGCGCCTTCACCGGCGATCGGGTCCGCGCCAGCCTGGACGCGCTGGCTCTTCCCCGTCGCGGGCGGCCTGATGGTGGCCGGCTCGCTGCATGCCATGGTGGACTACCAGCGGGTGGTGCAGATCTTCACGCCCTCGGGCGAGGCGGGGCGGGCCTCGCTCAGTGAGCGCATCCGCATCGGTCAGGGCAGCCACTGGTTCGCCGTGCATGCCGACTATGCCGCCGTGACCACGGCGCCGCGACCGTCGGAGGTGTTCGAGCAGTTCGAGCGGCCGCTGCGGCATCTGATCGACGCCCGCCTGATGGTCGCCTATGCCAAGGCCTTGCACGAACGTGGCGAAGACGACCGGGCCCTTTACGTGGTGCACCGGCTGCGCGAGTTCCGGCACCGGCTGGGCCGCGACTTCCTGGCGGTGTGCGAGCAGCCCGATCCGCCGCACTTCCCGTGCGGGCCGCAGCCGCAGGGCCTGAGCTGGCGGGATTTGGCGCAGCCTTGATGTTTCGCACGATCGTGCTAAACTGTAAACATGGAAGCCAAAACCAGCCGCAGCGAGCTCACGCGCGCCGCCATCCTCGACACCGCCTTGCTGATGGCGGCGCAGGACGGCCTGGAGAGCCTCACCATCGGCGAGGTGGCCAAGCGGCTGGGCCTGTCGAAGAGCGGGGTGTTCTCGCGGGTGGGGTCGCGCGAGGCCCTGCAGGCGGCGGTGATCGAGGAATATGACCGGCGTTTCGTCCAGGAGGTGTTCGTGCCCGCGATGCGCGAGCCCCGCGGGCTGCCCCGGCTCAACGCGGTGATGCGCCTGTGGCTGCAGCGCGCGCGCGAGGTGGAATTCCGCCATGGCTGCATCTACTGCGCGGGTGCTTTCGAGTTCGACGACCGCGATGGGCCGTTGCGCGACTTGCTGCTGGACGGCGTGATGCGCTGGCGCGGCACGCTGCGCCGCTCGGTGTTGCAAGCCGTCGAGGCCGGCCATCTGCGCGCCGACACCGACGTCGAGCAGCTGGTGTTCGAGCTGGACGGGTTGTTCATCGCCTTGATGCGTGATGCCCGCTTCCTGCGCGACGAACGGGCCGCCGAACGCGCTTGGCGGGCCTACCAGCGCCTGGTTGACGATTACCGCGGCCCGGTTCCCCTGCCTCAGGAGGCTCATCCCGCCTGAGCGGATCCCAAGGCGCCCACGAGGCGCTGTCTTTTGGCAAAACATCGCACGATCGTGCGAAAAGGAGTCCGAGATGTTGATCGTTCTGCTGTCCTTGGGGGTGGCCTTGGCCTTGCGGTTGGGCTGGCTGGTCTTGCAGCTGTGGAGCCGACTGCCGCGGCGCAATGAAGACTTCTCGCTGGAGCTGGGGCCTCTCGACCGCGCCGGCGTCGCCCGCTGCGTGGGAGATCGCCGTGAGTGAGGCGCCGGCCGCCACGGCCACGGCGCGCAGCTTTGTGGCCAATCCGGTGTTCCGGGCCTTGCGTGTGGGTCTGCGCAGCAGCGAGTCCCTGCCCCGGCCGTGGTCGGCCCGGCTGGCGGCCCGGGTGTTCTGCACGCCAGTGCCCACCAAGCTGGCCACCCGGCATCGGCGTGTGCCGGCCGGCGTGCGGGTCCAGCGCCTGGCGTTCGAGGAGGCAAGCCTGACACTCTACCGCTGGCCGGCGCCTGACGATGCCCCGCGGGTGCTGCTCACGCACGGCTGGGGTGGATGGGCCCTGCAGATGGCGCCGCTGGCCGAGGGGCTGGCCCGCGCTGGCTTTGCGCCCATCGCGGTGGACCAGCCTGCGCACGGCCGCAGCGCCGGCTGGTCGAGCACCCTGGCGCAGTTCGCCCGGGCGCTGGACTATCTGGCGGCCAAGGCCGGTCCTGTCCAGGCGGTGGTGGGGCATTCCATGGGGGGCAGTGCGGCGCTCTTTGCAGCCAGCCGGGGGCTGCGCAGCGCCGGGGTGGTCACGCTGGGTTCGCCCGCCAGCCTGGTGCAGGTCACGCGCGACTACGCCCAGGCCTTCGGGCTGGCGGAGGCAACGCGGCGAGCGATGGTGGCCCACATCGAATCGCGTGAAGCGATCGTCTTCGAGCACATGGAACCGGGGCAGGTGGCGCCGCGGGTGCACCAGGCCTGCCTGGTGGTGCACGATCGCGACGACCTGACGGTTCCCGTCCAGGAGGCCGAAGCTTGGGCCTCCCGACTGCGCGATGTCAGGTTGATGCTCACTTCCGGCCTGGGGCACCGCCGGCTGTTGGGAGATCCGGCCATCGTGGCCGCTGTGGTCGGTTTCGTGCGCGGCCTGCGCGCGATGGAGTGACACAAGCTGCACCCCCGCTCGGTCAGGGCTGACATTCCTTGTCAGCCTCCGACGGGGCCCGCAAGCCCGCACCGCCGGAAACCGTGCGTCAGGGCACGAACCCGGCAGCGGTGTGCACGGGCGGCCATATTTGGTTACGTCCGGGGGCCTGGCACGAAAGCTGCCAAGTGGAGGACATCGCAGTCCAACGGAAGTCCACCATGGCCCTGCTCAGTTTCAAGCGCCGGCCTGCCAGTCGATCGCAATCGGGTGAGATCGCTCGCCGCGGCCGCAGTCAGTCGCCTTCGTCGCTGGCGCCGCGCCGCCCGGGCGGGTTGTCGTCCATGCTGCGCCTCACGCCGCTGCAGGGCGAGGCCTCGCCGGCGCAGAGTTGGCCCAGCCTGGCCCTGGCCCGTCTGGGCAAGCCGGTGCCCAGCGCCCCGGCCTTCCTGTGCACCGACTTTGCACCCAGCCAGTGGCTGACGAAATCATGATTCGCGCCAGCGCCGCTTCCATCGCATCGAATGTGCTGGCCCAGCACGTGGCCAATCGTCAGGCCGCAGCGCCTGCTGCCCAAGGGGCCGTTCAGCCCAGCGCGGCACGTCCTGCAGCACAAGCCAGCGGACTGCGCCAATACCAGGTGCTTCAGTCGCGGTCCGAACCCGCTCAGCTCACGCTGAAGCTGGGTCGCCGCTGAGCGTCACCGTTTTCCTGGGACGTCGGGGGAAGAGGGGGCGGCCGGGGTCAGAGAGAGCGAGAGCCCCGGCCGCTTTTCCTTAACGGAGTCCACCGCCTGCCATGCGCTGCATGGCAGGCGTCTTTTTTTGTGCTGCACCGCGGCGGGGCGCTGGCCTTGGCATGCTTGCTGCTCCTACACTCCCGCACGGCCGTGCTCGAACATCGGCGCGGCAAAAACCAACAACACGGAGCTTCCTTCCATGAGCCTCTTTCCCCAGTGGCGCGAAACCACGAATGACGTGGTCGCGCCCGACGAACGCCTGCCCTGGCCCCAGACCATCGCGATGGGCATCCAGCACGTCGTGGCGATGTTTGGCGCCACCGTGCTGGCCCCGCTGCTGATGGGCTTCGACCCCAACGTCGCCATCCTGATGAGCGGCATCGGCACGCTGATCTTCTTCTTCATCGTGGGCGGGCGGGTGCCGAGCTACCTGGGCTCGAGTTTCGCCTTCATCGGCGTGGTGATTGCGGCCAGCGGCTATGCGGGCAGCGGCGCGAACGCCAACCTGGGCGTGGCCCTGGGCGGCATCGTCATCTGCGGCCTGGTCTACGCCATCATCGGCTTCATCGTGATGGGCACGGGCACGGGCTGGATCGAGCGCTTCATGCCCCCGGTGGTCACCGGCTCGGTGGTGGCCGTGATCGGCCTGAACCTCGCCCACATCCCGGTGAAGAACATGGCGCCCACGCCCTTCGACGCCTGGATGCAGGCCCTCACCTTCGTGAGCGTGGGCCTGGTGGCCGTGTTCACACGCGGCATGGTGCAACGTCTGCTCATCCTGGTGGGCCTGATCGTCGCGTCCATCATCTACGCCATCCTCTCCAACGGTTTCGGCCTGGGCAAGCCGCTCGACCTGTCGGGCATCGCCAATGCGCCCTGGTTCGGGATGCCGGGATTTGCCGCGCCCGTGTTCGCGTTCAACGCCATCCTGCTGATCGCCCCGGTGGCGGTGATCCTGGTGGCCGAGAACCTCGGGCACATCAAGGCGGTGAGCGCGATGACCGGCCGCGACATGAACCCCTACATGGGCCGCGCCTTCGTGGGTGACGGCATCGCCACGATGGTGAGCGGTGCCTCGGGCGGCACCGGCGTCACCACCTACGCCGAGAACATCGGCGTGATGGCGGCCACCAAGATCTACTCGACGGCCATTTTCGTGGTGGCGGCGCTGATCGCCATCCTGCTGGGCTTCAGCCCCAAGTTCGGTGCGCTGATCCAGGCCGTGCCGCTGGCCGTGATGGGCGGTGTGTCCATCGTGGTGTTCGGCCTGATCGCGGTGGCCGGCGCCAAGATCTGGGTCGACAACAAGGTCGACTTCTCCGACAACACCAACCTCATCGTGGCCGCCATCACCCTGGTGCTGGGCACGGGCGACTTCACGCTGAAAATCGGTGACTTCGCCCTGGGCGGCATCGGGACCGCCACCTTCGGTGCGATCCTGCTGTACGCGCTGCTGAAGAAGCGGGGCTGATCAGCCCCCGAACTCGTCGCCCAGCTCGCGCGCGCGCTGCTGGGCGGCCTTGAGCGCCCGCACGAAGGCCCCGGCCACACCGTCGGCCTGCAGCGACTGCAGCGCCGCATGGGTGGTGCCCCCCTTGGAGGTGACGCGCTCGCGCAGCACCGAGGGAGGGTCTTCCGAGCGGCGGGCCAGCTCCGAGGCGCCGGCAAACGTGGCCAGCGCCAGCTGCTTGCCCTGCTCGGCGCTCAGGCCCATGTCCTGGGCGGCGGCCATCATGGCTTCCACGAAATAGAACACATAGGCGGGGCCCGAGCCCGACAGCGCGGTGACGGCGTCCAGATCGGCTTCGTGAGCCACCCACAGGCTCGTCCCCGTGGGCGCCAGCAGCGCCTCGATGGCCTGGCGTTCTGCCGCGCTGACTTCCGGCCGGGCGTACAGGCCCGAGATGCCCTGGCCGATGAGCGCCGGCGTGTTGGGCATGGCGCGCACCACCCGGGCGCTGCCGGTGGCCTGCACCAGGGCCTCGGTGCGAATGCCGGCCATCACGCTCAGGTGCAGGGCACTCCCCACGTGCGCCGCGCAGGGGGCGGCGGCTTCCTTGAAGAGCTGGGGCTTGACGGCCCAGACCACGGTGCCGGCACGCGCCAGCTCGGGGCCGGCCGCGGCCAGCGGCGCCAGGCCCAGTTCACGCTGCAGGCGCTCGCGCTGCTCGGCCCAGGGCTCCACGACCAGCAGGTCGGCCGGGCGGTGGCCGGCACGAAGCAGGCCGCCGAGGATGGCCTGGGCCATGTTGCCGCCGCCAATGAAGGCCAGCACGGAAGAGGTGGTGTTCATGCAGTGTCCGGATCAGAAGAGGGCGGTGGCCAGCAGGTGCAGGCTGCGGGCGTGGGCCAGCGCCGCAGACGGTGCATGGTAGGAGGCGCGTGCCCAGCAGTTGAAGCCATGTCCGGCGCCGGGGTAGACGAACACCTCCGACCGCGACGCGGCCACCGCCTTGCGCACCTGCTCCACGGACTCCAGCGGAATGTGGCCGTCGGTTTCGCCATAGTGCAGCATCAGCGGGCAGCGGATGCGCGAGGCCAGCTCGAGCTGGTCCTGGATGCCGCCGCCGTAGTAGCCGACGGCCGCGTCCACGTCGGTGGTGGCTGCGGCCAGATAGGCCAGGCGCCCGCCCATGCAATAGCCGAGCGCAGCCACCTTGCCGGTGACTTCCGGGCGCTGGCGCAGCGCACCCACGTGCAGGGCGATGTCGGCCAGCAGGTGCTGGCGGTCCAGGCCGTTCAGGAGCTCACGGGCGCGCTGCATGTCGGCGCCCTCATAGCCCAGCTCGACCCGCGGGGTCTGGCGCCAGAAGATGTCCGGCGCCAGCACGACGAAGCCGGCCAGGGCGTACTGGTCGGCCACCGTGCGGATGTGCTCGTTGACGCCAAAGATCTCCTGGTACAGCAGCAGCCCCGGCCCCGAGCCGCCCGGCGGCACCGCCAGGTAGGCGGCCTGCGAGGCGCCTGCGCCCTGGGGCAGTTCGATCCATCGGGCGTGGACGGGGTGGGGCATGGGGACTCCTCTGCGGCGTTGTTGGCTGGATCACTTGCTAGTATGCCGGGAAAACCTTAGGATGATTCACCATCCAGTGGTGGCAACACCGCCGAATCTCCCGCATGAAGCCCGACGACGACAGCCCGCGCAGCCTCGACAAGATCGACCGCAAGATCCTGCGCATCCTGCAGGAAGACGGCCGCATCGCCAACCTCAAGCTGGCCGAGGCGGTGCACCTGTCGCCCACGGCGGTGCTGGAGCGCGTCAAGCGCCTCACGCGCGACGGCTACATCCTGGGCTACGAGGCGCGGCTCAACCCGCATCTGCTGGGCGCGGGCATGATGGTCTTCGTGGAGGTGGTGCTCGACCGCACCACGCCCGATGTGATGAATGCCTTCAAGGCCGCGGTGCAGACGCGGCCCGAGATCCTCGAGTGCCATCTGGTGGCCGGTGGGTTCGACTACCTCATCAAGACCCGCGTGGCCGACATGCAGGCCTACCGTGAACTGATCGGCACCGTGGTGTGGTCGCTGCCCGGCGTGCGCGAGACGCACACCTATGCCGTCATGGAAGAGGTGAAGAACACCGCCCGCCTGCCGATCTGATCAGCGCTGCCCGAAGATGGCGGTCCCCACGCGCACGATCGTGGCGCCTTCGAGGACGGCGGCCTCCAGGTCGGCGCTCATGCCCATGGACAGTGTGTCTACGTCCAGGCCCTGCACCTGCAGCCCGGCCAGCAGCTCGCGCAGCGCGCGGTGCGGGCGGCGCTGGGCCTCCTGGTCGCCCGCGGGTTCGGGAATGGCCATCAGGCCGCGCAGTCGCAGGCCCGGCAGGCCGGCCACGGCCCGGGCCACCCCAGGCACCTCGGCAGGGGGCAGGCCACTCTTGCTGGCCTCGCCGCTGATGTTCACCTGCAGGCACACCTGCAGGGGTGGCAGGTGGGTGGGGCGCTGATCGGACAGGCGCTGCGCGATCTTCAGCCGGTCCACGGAATGCACCCAGTCGAAGTGCTCGGCCACGGCGCGTGTCTTGTTGCTCTGCAGCGGTCCGATCAGATGCCACTCCAGCTGCGCCCGCACATCGGACAGGGCGGCGATCTTGTCGAGCGCCTCCTGCACGTAGTTCTCGCCAAAGCGGCCCTGGCCTGCTGCCAGCGCCTGGCGCACCGCGTCGGGCCCGAAGGTCTTGCTGACCGCCAGCAGCGTGACACTTTGCACGTCGCGTTGCGCGCTTGCACAGGCCGCTGCGATGCGGTCCCTCACTTGTTGTATGTTCTCAGGGATCGTCGCCATAATGGCGCGAGCTTAAGGCACAACGCCGCTCTTCACAGGCGCACACAAGGCGCACAACCACACGGGGGCCCAGAGGGGACATGGACATCACGCAACTGCTGGCGTTCTCGGTCAAGAACAAGGCATCGGACCTTCACCTGTCCGCCGGCTTGCCCCCCATGATCCGTGTGCACGGCGACGTGCGACGCATCAACGTCGACCCGCTCGAGCACAAGAACGTGCACGACATGGTGTACGACATCATGAACGATGCCCAGCGCAAGGCCTACGAAGAGACGCTCGAGTGCGACTTCTCCTTCGAGATCCAGGGCCTGGCGCGCTTCCGCGTCAATGCCTTCAACCAGAACCGCGGCGCCGGCGCCGTGTTCCGGACCATTCCCTCCAAGATCCTCACGCTCGAGCAGCTCAACACGCCCAAGGTGTTCGCCGAGCTGGCGCTCAAGCCGCGCGGCCTGGTGCTGGTGACCGGGCCCACGGGCTCGGGCAAGTCCACCACGCTGGCGGCCATGGTCAACCACCTCAACGAGAACGAGTACGGCCACGTGCTCACGGTGGAGGACCCGATCGAGTTCGTGCACGAGTCGAAGAAGTGCCTGGTCAACCAGCGCGAGGTCGGCCCGCACACGCTGAGCTTCAACAACGCGCTGCGCTCGGCGCTGCGTGAAGACCCGGACGCCATCCTCGTGGGCGAGATGCGTGACCTGGAGACCATCCGCCTCGCGCTCACGGCGGCGGAAACCGGCCACCTGGTGTTCGGCACGCTGCACACCTCGAGCGCGGCCAAGACCATCGACCGCATCGTCGACGTCTTCCCGGCCGCCGAGAAGGACATGGTGCGCGCGATGCTGTCGGAGTCGCTCGTGGCCGTGATCTCGCAGACACTGTGCAAGCTGAAAGACGGCTCTGGCCGCGTGGCCGCGCACGAGATCATGCTGGGCACCTCGGCCGTGCGCAACCTCATCCGCGAAAACAAGATCGCCCAGATGTACTCGGCCATCCAGACCGGCAACAGCCAGGGCATGATGACGCTGGACCAGTGCCTGACCGACCTGGTGCGGCGCAACGTGATCTCGCCGGCCGAGGCGCGCGCCAAGGCCAAGTTCCCGGAAAACTTCCCGGGCTGAAGTCCGGGCAGCAGGCGGTGCGCAGCGTGACCACATGAAGAAGCTCATCGACAAGCTCAAGGGCGTTGCAAGTGCCGCGCCGGACGAGCCGGGCGGGACGCCGGAGGATGACTCGCGCTTCTTCTCGACCATGTTCCAGGACAGAGACGACCCGGTGACGCACACGTCCTGGCGCGAGCGGGCCGCCGAGATCGGTGCGCGTGAGCATGACCGCGCCGAGGGCGCCCGGAAGTTCGCCAGGCTGTGGGGCGTGGACCGTTACGTGGCCTCGCTCAGCCCAGCCGACCTCGAACGCATGAGCCAGTACCTGAACTTCGTCGACGTGCCGGCGAACCAGGAAATCATCGGCCAGGACGAGCAGGGCGACTACATGCTCATCGTGCTGGAAGGCAGCATCGCCGTCGATCGCATCCAGCCCTGGGGGGCGCGTGCGCGACTGGCCGAGGCCCGCCCTGGGGACATGCTGGGCGAGATGTCGCTGCTCGACGCGGGGTCGCGTTTTTCCGCCTGCACCACACTCACCCCGTGTGTGCTGGCTGTCGTCGATGCCCAGGGGCTCGACCAGATGATCATGCAGGAACCGCGCCTGGGGCTGGCCTTGCTGGCCTCGCTGGCGCGGCGACTGTCATTGCGCCTGCGGCAGGTCAGTGCACGCCTGAGTGCGCTGCTGTCGCGCGGCTGAGGACCCATCCATGGAACGAGACCAAGCCTCCAAGTTCGTCAATGACCTGCTGCGCCTGATGGTGGCGCGCAACGGGTCCGACCTCTTCCTCACGGCCGAATTCCCCCCCGCCATCAAGGTGGACGGCAAGGTCACCAAGGTGTCGCCCCAGCCCCTCACGGGCCAGCACACCATGGCCCTGGCGCGAGCCATCATGAACGACAAGCAGGCGGCGGAGTTCGAGCGCACGAAGGAGTGCAACTTCGCCGTGGCCCCGCAAGGCATTGGGCGCTTCCGGGTGAATGCCTTCGTGCAGCAGGGCCAGGTCGGCCTGGTGATGCGGGTCATTCCCCAGACACTGCCCACCATCGACAGCCTGGGCCTGCCCTACATCCTCAAGGAAGTGGCGATGACCAAGCGCGGGCTGGTCATCATGGTGGGTGCCACCGGCTCGGGCAAGAGCACCACGCTGGCGGCGATGGTCGACTACCGCAACGAGAACTCGCACGGCCACATCATCACCATCGAGGATCCGGTCGAGTTCGTGCATCCGCACAAGAACTGCATCGTCACGCAGCGCGAGGTGGGCCTGGACACCGATGGCTGGGAGCAGGCGCTGAAGAACACGCTGCGCCAGGCGCCCGACGTGATCCTGATGGGCGAGATCCGCGACCGCGAGACCATGGAGCATGCCGTGGCCTTCGCCGAGACCGGCCACCTGTGCATGGCCACGCTGCACGCCAACAGCTCCAACCAGGCCCTGGACCGCATCATCAACTTCTTCCCCGAAGAGCGCCGCGCCCAGCTGCTGATGGACCTGTCGCTGAACCTCAAGGCCATGGTCTCGCAGCGTCTGCTGCCCCGCCAGGAGGGCAAGGGCCGGGCTGCTGCCGTCGAGATCCTGCTGAACACGCCGCTGATCTCGGAGTTGATCTTCAAGGGCGAGGTCGCCGAGATCAAGGAGATCATGAAGAAGAGCCGCGAGCTGGGCATGCAGACCTTCGACCAGTCGCTCTTCGATCTCTACGAGAGCAACACCGTCACCTACGAGGACGCGCTGCGCAACGCCGACTCGGTCAACGACCTGCGCCTGCAGATCAAGCTCAACAGCGCCCGCGCCCGCAACGCCGATCTGGCCGCGGGCACTGAACACCTCACGATCGTCTGACCCACCCCTACGCGCTTCGCGCGCCCCCTCAAGGGGGCGACGCTGGCGGACCGGCCTAGCCGGATCCGCGGCGTCTGCGTGAAACCGATTCACCGAGGACCTGGCTGTATGAACTCGAAGACGTATGCTGAGATCGTGCCGCACACCGTGGCCTTCCTGGGCCTGGGGGTGATGGGCTACCCCATGGCCGCGCACCTGGCCCGCGCCGGGCACCGTGTGACGGTGTACAACCGCACGGCGGCCAAGGCGCAGCAGTGGGTGGCCGAGTACGGCGGGGCCAGTGCGCCCACGCCGCGGGAGGCCGCCCGGGGCGCCGACATCGTCTTTGCCTGCGTCGGCAATGACGACGACCTGCGTTCGGTGGTGCTGGGCGAGGACGGGGCGTTCGCGGGCATGCAACCTGGGGCGATCTTCATGGACCACACCACGGCCTCGGCCGAGGTGGCGCGTGAGCTGGGCGCGCAGGCCGAGGCCCGCGGCCTGGCCTTCATCGATGCCCCGGTGTCCGGGGGCAACCTGGGCGCGCTCAATGGCGTGCTCACCGTGATGTGCGGCGGCCCGGCCGTGGCGTTTGCCAAGGCCCAGCCCGTGGCGATGGCCTTTGCCAAGGCCGTGACCCTGCTGGGCGAGCAGGGGGCCGGCCAGCTGGCCAAGATGGTGAACCAGATCGCGATCGCCGGCCTGGTGCAGGGCCTGTCCGAGGCCGTTGCCTTTGGTCAACGCGCCGGCCTGGACATGAAGGCCGTGCTGGAGGTGATTGGCAAGGGGGCGGCCCAGAGCTGGCAGATGGACAACCGCGGCCCCACGATGGTGGAAGACCGCTTCGACTTCGGCTTTGCCGTGGACTGGATGCGCAAGGACCTCGGCCTGTGCCTGGAAGAGGCGCGGCGCAACGGCGCCCGCCTGCCGGTCACGGCCCTGGTGGACCAGTTCTACGGCGATGTGCAGTCGATGGGCGGCGGCCGCTGGGACACCTCCAGCCTGATCCGCCGCCTGAAGTGACTCACTGGCTCGGGGTGGCGCCTGCCGGAGAGGGGCGGTTGGGCTGAAGGCGGGCCAGCTCTTCCTCGGTGATCAGCTCGAACACCGTCACCACCTTGGCCACGCCGCCCACGCTGCGGGTGAGTTCGGCGGCGCGCTTGGCCTCGCGCTCGGTCACGCGGCCCATCAGGTAGACGGTCCCTCGCTCGGCGATCACCTTCACTGCCTGGGCCTGGATATCGCGCGCATCGACCAGTGTGGCCTTGACCTTGCCACCCAGGATCACATCGTTCGAACGTGAGGTGAGCGAGCTCACGCCCATCACTGCCAGCTCGTTCACGATCGAGCGCACGTTGTCCACGCCCGCCACGATGCGCTCCACCCGCTGCTTATCTTCTTCACTGCCGACTTCGCCGGTCAGCAGCACCATGCGGTTGTAGCTGGTCACGTTGACGTGCACGCGCTGCTCGCTGAAGGCCTCGCGGATGCGGTTCATGGCCTTGAGCTCGATGGCTTGATCGTCCAGCTGGGCGCCCGAGCTGCGCCGATCGCCGGCGATCATCACCGAGCCGACCACGGCGCCGCCCACCAGCAACGGGGCGCAGGCCGACAGCCCGGCCACCAGGCTGAGCGCCGCCACGACGGCAGCCAGCGGGCGCAGCGTGCGGGAATGAGTGAGGGATGGCTTCATGGGTGATCCTGTTCTCCAAGCAACTGGGTGTCCACCGCGTCGCACAGGCAGTGCAGGGCCAGAAGGTGGACCTCCTGCACGCGGGCCTGACGCTCGTGGGGGACGGCGATGTGGACGTCGGTTTCGGCCAGCAGGTCCTTGAGCTTGCCGCCGCCCTTGCCCGTCAGCGCGATGACGGTCATGTCCTTGTCGTGGGCGGCCTGCACGGCGGCCAGCACCGTGGCCGAGCTGCCGCTGGCCGACAGCGCAAGCAGCACGTCGCCGGGTTGCCCCAGGGCCTGTACCTGCTTGGCAAAGACCAGGGCCGGGTCGACACCGAAGCCGCCATAGTGGGTGGCGTCGGCACCCAGCGCCAGCGCGGCCAGGCCAGGGCGCTCGCGCTCGAAGCGCCCCACCAGCAACGAGGCCACGTGCTGGGCGTTGCCGGCCGAGCCGCCATTGCCGCAACTGAGCACCTTGCCGCCCGCCGTCAGACAGCCGACGATGGCCTGCGCCGCCTCGGCGATCGGGCGCGCCAGCTGGTCGGCGCTCTGGTACTTGAGGTCTGCGCTCTCGAAGAACTGCTGCTGGATGCGTTGTTCAAGCATGGGCGGCATGATAAGTCAGCGACATGGAGCCTCCGAAGGGCAAGAAGGTTCCGACGTCGAAGGACAAACGGGCCTTGGTGTCCAGGCGTTGACCGAGGGTCACGAGGCGTCGAAGGCTGCCTTGAGCCACCGCAGCCGACCGGCATCGATGGCCACCACATCGAAGCGGCAAGGCGGCGGCGACCCCAGTCGCAGCAGGTAATGCCGCGCCGCCAGGATGATGGACCGCTGCTTGGCCGCGGTGATGCTGGCCGCCGCGCCGCCGTGGTCGGCGCTGGCGCGCTCGCGCACCTCCACGAAGACCAGCGTCCCATCCCGTTCGCGCATGATGAGGTCCACTTCGCCGGCGCGCGCCCTGGGGCCGCGAGCCACCCGATAATTGCGCTCGACGAGCCTCAGCCCGGCCTCTTCCAGATGCGTGAGGGCCCGCTGCTCGGCAGCATCTCCCTTATGCTTGGTCGTGAACACACCGTCCTCCCCTTCCTCCCTGGCGTCCGATGCCGCGTTGTGGCGCGAGGCGGCAGCCCGTGCCGCCGGTGCACAGCATCTGCCTGCGGGCGCACTGTACGTCGTGGCCACCCCCATCGGCAATCTGGCCGACCTGAGCCTGCGTGCGCTGCATGTGCTGCATGGCGTGGACGCCATCGCCTGCGAGGATACGCGCCACACCGCCCCCTTGCTGCGCCATTTCGGCATCGACAAGCCCCTGCTGGCCGTGCACGAGCACAACGAGCGTGAAGCGGCGCAAGGTGTGATCGCCCGGCTGCAGCGGGGCGAACGCGTGGCCTATGTGAGCGACGCCGGCACGCCGGCCGTGTCCGATCCCGGTGCGCGCCTGGTGGCGGCCGTGCGGGAGGCCGGCGCGGGCGTGGTTCCCATCCCGGGCGCCAGCAGCGCCACGGCGGCCCTGAGCGTGGCGGGCGATACCCATGCGAGTGGTTTCTGCTTCGTCGGCTTCCTTCCCACGAAGCCGCGCGAACTCGACGAGGCCCTGCGCACGGTCGCGGCGCGGCCGATGAGCCAGGTCCTCTTCGAGTCGCCCCACCGCATCGAGGCCCTGGCCCGCGCTCTGGCGCAGGCTTGCCCGGGGCGCACGCTCACGGTGGCGCGTGAGCTGACGAAGCAGTTTGAAACCATCGTCACACTGACGACACAGGCCTTACCGGACTGGCTGGCCGCCGACGCGCACCGGCGCAAGGGCGAATTCGTGCTGGTGCTGCATGCGCCGCTGCACGCAGGCGATGACGACGGCCTGGCGCGTGCCGAGCCCCTGCTGCGCGCGCTGATCCAGGCCCTGCCGCTCAAGCAGGCCGTGGCCCTGCTGGCCGAGCACACCGGTGTGCCACGCAACGCCCTCTACGAGCGTGCGCTGGCCTTGCGTGCAGCCGCGGAAGACGGCGCCTGAGTCAACGTTCCACGACGGTGGGCACGAGCTGCAGTGCGTCGCGGATGCGCTGTGCCGCAGCACTGGCCTCGATGCGGCTCGCATAGGGCCCCGCCTGCAGGCGATGCAGCGAGGCCTCGGTGAAGATGGTCAGCAGCGGTGCCAGCCACTCGACCTGGGCGCCCACCTGGCCCATGAAGCTCTCGGCGCCGTCGCGCTGGCGGAAGGCGCCGAGCTGCACCCAGTAGCCACCGGCACTCGCGGCTGGCGGCGGCGTGGTGCGCACGAGGATGGGCTCGGGCGTCGGCGCGGCCTCGCGCTGCCAGCGTCCGGCCCGGATCTCGTCATGGGTGATGCGCTCGATTTCCACCTCCGCATGGCCCTGCGCGATGTAGCCCAGCCGGTGGGCGGCGGCGTAGCTCAGGTCGATGATGCGCCCGCTGATGAAGGGGCCGCGGTCGTTCACCCTCACGATCACCTCGCGGCCATTGCCCAGGTGGCGCACGCGCACATAGCTCGGGATGGGCAGTGTCGGATGCGCGGCCGTCATCGCATACATGTCGTAGGGCTCGCCGCTGGCCGTGGGCCGGCCATGGAACTGACGGCCGTACCACGACGCCAGGCCGCGCTGCCGGTAGGCACGGTCGGCAGTCTGGGGGGTGTAGCTGCGCCCGCGCACCGCGTATGGACGGTTGGGCCCGCTGGCCAGGGGTTCGATACGCGGCACGGCGTCCGGGACGCGGTCCAGCTCGGAGGCCGGGCGGCTGCCTGGCCCGTCGTTCTGGTAGTAGCCGCCACCGCGCGGGGCCGAGGAGCAGCCGGCCAGCACGGCCAGGGCGACGGCCACGACGGCCAGCCCACCGCGCTGGCGTGTGCGGCCCGGCAGGAGGAGGGGGGTCGCTGACATGGGCGCCAAGGGTAGCGCAGGGTTCGCCCCGTCGGAACCCATGGCCCCGGTACACCCTGCCCTGCGGCGCGGCGGCCGTGACAGGTGTCTCACTGCGCAGCCGGTGGTGGTGGCGATCGGCGCCGGTGGGCGCCCCGGCGACGCCGCAACCACACGGCCAGGGTCCACAGGAGATGGACAGCCGTCCAGGCCAGGAGGCCTCCGACCGCGGCGAACACCGCCAGCCCGAGGAACAGGGGTTTGCCGATGGCCTTGGCGCGGTCGACCCAGGAGCGGTCGTCTTCAGCTTCTGCGGCCTCGACCAGGGCTTCGGCCTTGTCGGGCTCGACCGGCTCGCCCAGCATTGCGGCCCCGGTGCGGTAGGCCAGCACGAAGATGGGCGCGTAGGTGAGCGGGTTGGACACCAGCGTGGCCGCCGCCGCGACCGGCAGGTTGGCGCGCAGCAGCACCGCAAAGATCGCGGCACCGAGGATCTGCAGCACCGGGATCAGGAAGCCGAAGAAGACCCCGAGCCCGGCCCCCAGCGCCACGCGCCGCCGGCTGAGATGCCACAGCCAGGGCCGGCGCAGCAAGGGGCCCATCCAGCGCAGCGACGGATGGGCGCGCAGGGTTTCTTCAGTGGGGATCCATTTGCGGATGAACTGGCGCATGGCGTTGACGGGGGCGTCGCGGGGTCGCCGGATCGCAGCGGGGGGCCGTCAACCGATCCAGCGAGCGCTGTCCATCAGCTCCGAGAAAAACGCGCGCAGCGTCGCGGGGCGCATCTCGTAAGGGTCGAACCGCGGCCCCGAGGCGTACTTGAGGAACAGTGCCTGGTTCTCGGCCACCGTGCTGACCAGCCCCATCGACCAGCTGCCGAACTGGCGATGGACGATTTCCTCGAAGTCCAGGATGGCCGGGTCCTGGTGACGTGAGTCGAGAAGGATGCGGTGGTACAAGGTGTTGACGACGGCCCGATCCCCCTCCAGACATTGCAGGAAGATGCCGTTGGACAGACAAAGGGCACCGGTCACGCCAAGCGCCTGATTGTTGTGCCGGGAGCGGTCCAGGATGTCCTTCACGTCCGCCGGGCCCAGGTTGCGGGCACGGCTGGCGTAGATGAGTCGTATCAACATGGCGTGGGGGACCTGGCGCGCCCGGCTGGAATCGAACCAGCGACCCTTGGCTTCGGAGGCCAATACTCTATCCACTGAGCTACGGGCGCCAAAATCATCATTCTAGCAGTGGGCGAGGCCCGCACTGGGGCGCGCGCGGCGCTCCGTCTATAATCGATGGGTTTTGCGCTGCCGCCTGCAGGTCACGACATTGCAGGGCAGCGGTCGACGACCGGTCCCCGCCGAGGATTTCCCCAACATGAGCGACAAAGCACATTCCCACGACGAGCACGATGCACCCCATGAAGGGCCGGTGAAGACGCCCAAACAACTGGTGCTGGCGGTCTTCTTTTCCTTCCTGGTGCCGATCGTCGGCATCATCCTGCTGGTGAACTTCGTCGTGTCGGGCAACAAGCCTGCCGCCGGCAGCGATGCCTTCACCGACGAGGCGATTGCCGCACGCCTGCAGCCCATCGGCACGGTCGAGTTGCGCGATGCCTCCGCGCCGCGCGTCCTGCGCGCTGGCCAGGAGGTGTACAAGGCCCAGTGCGCGGTGTGCCATGACGCGGGCGTGGCCGGCGCGCCCAAGCTGGGCGACGCTGGGGCCTGGGCACCGCGCGTGGCCACCGGCTACGAGGCCCTGCTGAATGCGGCGCTCAAGGGCAAGGGCGCCATGGGCGCGCAAGGCGGTGGCGAGTTCACCGACCTGGAAATCGGTCGTGCGGTGGTCTACATGACCAACAACTCTGGCGCGAACCTGCCCGAGCCGCAGGCGCCGGCCGCGGAGGCTGCGGCCTCCCAGTGAAATCTGGCGCCGCCTGATGCGTGAAAAAGCCGGCCCCGTGCCGGCTTTTTCACGCCTGCGCCTGGGCCGCCTGGGGGCTGCGCACGTAACCGTACCGGGCCGGCAGGTCGTCCGAGCGGACCGCCTCGGGCACCCACAGGCCATCCTCGATCGCCTGGGCCGCATCGTGCATGTCCTGGGTGTGGACGATGCCCGGCCCCAGGCCGGTGACGAGGTAGAGGCGACCGGCTTCGTCCACCAGGCTGGCCTGTACCTCACCGACGCTTCGGCCCGTGTGGCTCACCACCTCGGGCGCCTGGCTCGGTCCGCGACTGCGCACGCGCCACACCCAGGGCGTGGCCTCGAGTTCCACATACACACGCTGAGGGCCGTTCTGGAAGTACCACTGACCCTCGTTGTCGGCCTCGTAGTTGCGGTGGATGAACTCGCGCAGCTTGTCGTGCGTGATGCGGCTGCCCTTCACGGCGGGAAAGGGGCCGGCGGCCTGGATGCGGTCGTCGCGCATGTACCACTCGCCGCGTGCGTCCAGGGCCAGCCAGCCGCGGCAGGCGGGTACGTTGGGCCACTTCTTCAGGGCTGCCTTGACGATGTCGTCCATGCGCCAATGATCGGTCAAAGCTGCGCGTGCAGCCACCCGACCACCGCTTGTGGCAGGGTCATCACGTGGCCGGGCGGCGTACCGGAGGGGAAGCCCACATGGCCGCCGTGCGCCGGCTGCCACAGTGTCACGCAGGGGCCCACGTCGGCCGGGGCGGGCAGGCTGGACGCCGGCACGAAGGGATCGTTGCGGGCATTGAGCACCAGGGCGGGGATGCGGATCTGGTGCAGGTGGGGCTTGGACGAGGCGCGCGCCCAGTAGTCCGGCGTGTCGCGGAAGCCGTGCAGCGGCGCGGTGAAGACGTCGTCGAACTCGTAGAGGTCGCGCGCGGCGAGCAGGCGTTCGCGGTCGAAGAGGCCCGGGTGCTGGGCCAGCTTGCGCAGGGCCTTGGGCTTCATGGTGCGCAGGAACATGCGCGTGTAGACCAGGCGGTTGAAGCCCTGGCCGATGGCCTGGCCACCAGCGGCCAGGTCGATGGGGGAACTCACGGCACACACGGCGTGCACGGTGTGCGAGGCCGTCTCGCCGGCTTCCTCGGCCCAGCGCAGCAGCGCATTGCCGCCCAGCGAGATGCCCACGGCAAGCATCGGGCCGCGGTGGGCTGCCCGAAAGCGTTCCAGGATCCAGCCGACTTCCTCGAAGTCGCCCGAGTGGTAGGCGCGCGGCGCCAGGTTCAGTTCGCCCGAACAACCACGGAAGTGCGGCACGGCGTAGTGCCAGCGGCGTTGATGGGCCCAGTGGGCGAAGGCTTCGGCGTAGTGGCTGCGCGAGGAGCCCTCCAGGCCGTGGAAGAGCACCAGCAACGGGGCGTCGTCGGGCAGGCCGGGGGCGGGTGGCACGAGCCGGTCGACGTCGATAAAGTCGCCGTCCGGCGTGGCCCAGCGCTCGCGTGCATAGACGGGCCGGGGCCCGAGGAAGCGGCGCGAGAAGAGCGCGGGCCAGATGGTCTGGGCATTGCCGCCGACCGGGCCCGACCCGGCCAGCCAGCGCGGGGCGCGGTAGTCGAACATGGCCTCAGTGCAGCGTGGTGGGGGCTTCGGAGATTTCGGGCAGCTCGCGCGGGGTGCCGGGGCTGGCGTGGTGGCAGACCATGCGCCAGCCCTGCGCCGTCTTGACGTAGACGTTGGTGGCGATCACATGCGCCGAGCGCGGGCCGTCCTCGGTCATCACGCGCACCTGCTCGACCACGCTGTGCACGGCGCTGTCGTGGCTGTGCACGCGGCGCACCTTCTCCGGCTGGGCCTGGATGCTGCCGTTGGCGAACATCGCCTCGAACTGCGCGCGGATGGCGCCGAGCCCGACCACGCGCGGCCCGCCCGGATGCACGCACACGACTTCGTCATCGTCAGCCCACACGGCCATCAGCTTGTCGATGTCGCCTTGCTGCAGGGCCTCGTAGAACTGGGCCTCGGTGTCGTCGGGCGAAGCCAGGGGCGCGAGCGGGCGGGGCATGGGCAGGCCTTGGGGTTACTTGAAGACGATGGCCTTGTGGCCGTTCAGCAGCACGCGGTGCTCCACGTGCCAGCGCACCGCTCGCGCGAGCACCACGCATTCGACGTCGCGGCCGACGGCCGTGAAGTCCTCGGGGCTGAGGCTGTGGTCCACGCGCTCCACATCCTGCTCGATGATCGGGCCTTCGTCGAGGTCGGCCGTGACGTAGTGGGCGGTCGCACCGATCAGCTTCACGCCGCGGTCGTGAGCCTGGTAGTAGGGCTTGGCGCCCTTGAAGCTGGGCAGGAAGCTGTGGTGGATGTTGATCGCGCGGCCCTTGAGGAAGTCGCAGAACTCGGGGCTGAGGATCTGCATGTAGCGCGCCAGCACCACCAGGTCGACGTCATGCTCGGTGACGAGCCGCTCCACCTGGCGCTCCTGCGCACGCTTGGCCTCTGCCGAGGCGCCGGTGGGCAGGGGCAGGTGGTGGAAGGGGATGCCGTAGCTGGCGGCCAGCTCGGCGAAATCGGGGTGGTTGGACACGATGGCCGGCACCTCGATGTGGAGCTGCCCCGACTGACGACGGAACAGCAGGTCGTTCAGACAGTGGCCGTGCTTGCTCACCATGATGAGCACGCGCGGCTTGCGCGACAGGGCGTGGAAGGCCGCCTGCATGCCAAACTGCTGGCGCACATGCGCGAAGAGCTTGGTCAGCGTGGCCACGTCGGCCAAGTGCTCAGGCGCCTCGAAATGCACCCGCATGAAGAACAGGCCCGTGCCGTCGGGGCTTTGCACGTCGCCGAATTGCTGGGAGTCGAGGATGTTGCAGCCGGCCTGGTAGAGCAGGCCCGACACCGCGTAGACCACGCCCTTGGCGTCCTGGCAGGACAGGGTGAGGATGAATTCCTGGGAGGTGTTCATGGTGAATTCCGGATCAGGAGATTGTACGGAGCCCCATGCCCGGCGCCTGCAGGCGCCGGGCCTGTGCGGCACAATGCGCCGGCATGGACCCCACCCCCGTCGCCGCCGAAGGGAACGAACGCAGCCGCGAGCTGGCCCGGCTGCTGGCCGAGACCGCGCTCGGGCGGCGCGCCGCCTTCGCCGAGCTGTACCGGCGCACGTCCTCGCATCTGTTTGCGGTGGTCCTGCGTATCAACCGGGACCGGGCGCAGGCCGAAGAGGTGCTGCAGGAGGTCTACCTGAACGTCTGGCGGGCCGCGGGCGGCTTTGATGCCGCGCGCGCCCAGCCCCTGACCTGGCTGACCAGCATTGCACGCAACCGTGCGATCGACAGCCTGCGCCGGGCCCAGGCCCAGCCGCAGGTGGTGCGCAGTGGCAGCGACGAGGATGAACAGGACAACGACGTGGTCAACACCCACCCCGATCCCGGCCCCGGACCGGTCGAGCTGCTGCAGCGTGCGGTCGAGGCCCGCCTGCTGCAGCAATGTCTGGGCGGGCTGTCGGCCGAGCAGCAGCACAGCTTGGCCCTGGCCTATTACCAGGGCCTGTCGCACAGCGAGGTGGCCGAGCAGATGGCCCAGCCGCTGGGTTCGGTGAAGTCCTGGATCCGCCGCGGCCTGCAGTCGCTGAAGGCCTGCCTGGAACGCCTGGCCCCCGGAGGCCTCGCATGATCGCACTGCGCCCCGACGTGGCCGACCGGCTGGCCGCCGAATACGTGCTGGGCACGCTGCGCGGTGGCGCGCGCCGCCGCTTCGAGACACTGATGGGCGCCCATCCGTCCTTGCGCGAGGCCGTGGCCCGCTGGCAGGAGCGCCTGCATCCGCTGGCCGACACCGTGCCGGTGGTGGCGCCGCCGCCGCGGGTCTGGCAGGCCATCGAGGCCCGGCTGGACGGGCGGCCCCAGCCCGCTGTGGCGCCGCGCTCGATCTGGAGCGGCCTGGCCTTCTGGCGTGGCTGGTCGGCGCTGGCCACGGCGGCGGCGGTGGTGATGGCGGTGCTGCTGGTCCAGCCGACCCCGCTGGCCCCGCCCGTGGTGGTGGTGCTGGCCGCGCCCGAGGGAGCCAATGCCTTTGTCGCCAGCGTCAGTGCCGATGGCCGCAGCCTAGTGGTGCGGCCGCTGGCCACACTCGACGTGGACGCGACCCGCGCGCTCGAGCTCTGGGCCGTGCCCGGCCAGGGCGCGCCCCGCTCGCTGGGCCTGATCCAGCTCGACCGGACCACGGTGCTGCAGCGCGAGCAGGTCCTGAACGGGACGGCCGCCCTGGCCGTCAGCCTGGAGCCGCCGGGCGGATCGCCCACCGGGGCGCCCACCGGGCCCATCCTCTACACGGGCGCCGTGACGCTCTGAGCCGCTCCTCGCGCCGCCGTGCATCCGGACGGCGGCCGCCTGCGTACAGGAACCGAGCCGGGCCGCACGGCTGCCCTGGCCCCTCCCTGTTCAACCGATTGGAGCCCTCCATGCACAAGACCCTCCTGCTGTCCCTGGCCTCGCTCTCCCTGGCCGCTTGCGGATCGATGACCTCCAGGCCGATGGCGCCCACCATGGTCGACAACATGAGCCTGCCCGCCGAGGTGCGGGTACCGGCCGGTGCGCGCCAGACGATGTACACCGTGGGCATCGGCGAGATCACCTACGAATGCCGGGCGAAGGCGGGCGCAGCCGGCCAGTTCGAGTGGGCCTTCGTGACGCCGGTGGCCACGCTCTATGACACCCAGCGCAAGGTGGTGGGCAAGTACTACGGCGGCCCCACCTGGGAGGCCAACGACGGCTCCAAGGTGACCGGCAAGCAGCTGGCCGTGGCACCGGCCGGCGCCGGCAACATTCCGCTGCAGCTGGTGCAGGCCAACCCGGCCATGGGCATGGGCGCGATGCAGGGCACCTCGCACATCCAGCGCCTGAACACCCGTGGCGGCGTGGCGCCCTCGGCCCCCTGCATGGCGGCCAACCAGGGCGAACGCCGCCAGGTGGCCTATCAGGCCGACTACGTCTTCTATCGGCAGTGAGTCAGCGCGTGGTGAGCACCTGCACGCTGGAATCGCAGCCGCGGCCGGCGGCGATCCAGCGTCGGGCCAGGCGCTCGAGCCAGGGTGCCAGGCGGCGCAGGGCCCGTGGCAGGTGCTCGGCAGGGCGGGTCAGCAGCCCGCAGCGGTAGAGGCCGAGGCGCTCGTCCCACGCGAGCGCGCTGCAGCGTCCGCGACGCCGGCGGCTCGCCAGCTGTCCCAGCGGGCAGGGCTCGTCGGCACAGCACACCCCGCAGCCATTGCAGGCCTGACCGACCGGCGGCTTGGCCGGAGCCTGGGCGTGCAGGAAGATGGTGCGGTTCATGCTGGCATCATCGGGGCAGCCGCACAGGCACAATCGGCGGAAAAGACCGGCACCTCCGGGCCAACTGCCCGGTGCCGATGCCGTCCGGCCCAGACCGCAAGGAGCTTCACCGCATGACGCAGATCCCGACCCTCGAGGTTGCGCCCAAGTCCATCGTCCACCTGGTGGGCGGTGAGAAGGGTGGCGTGGGCAAGTCCCTCGTGTCCCGATTGCTGGCCCAGTACTTCATCGACCACAACCTGCCCTTCGTCGGCTTCGACACCGACCGTTCGCACGGCACCTTCTCCCGCTTCTACGGGGGCTATGCCTCGCCGATGATGGTGGATCGCTACGAGGCGCTGGACAGCATCATCGAGTCGGCCATCGACCACCCGGGCCGCCGGGTGCTGGTCGATCTGGCCGCGCAGACGCATGCGCCGCTGGTGAAGTGGATGGACGAATCCGGCGTGCTCGACCTGGCCGACGTGTCCGAGCTGTCCCTTCACTACTGGCACGTGATGGACGCCGGGAGGGATTCGGTGGACCTGCTCAAGCGGCTGCTCGACCGTTTCGGCCGGCGCCTGCAATACGTGCTGGTGCTCAACCAGCTCCGTGGCGACGACTTCAGCCAGCTCGAGGACTCGGGCGAACTGGAGCGCGCGATCACGCTGGGCGCACGACCGATCAGCATCCGCAAGCTGCACGATTCGGTGGCGCAGAAGATCGATGCCGCCAACATGAGCTTCTGGTCGGCCCGCAACACCAGTGGCGGCGACGGCAGCAGCCTGGGGCTGATGGAGCGCCAGCGCCTGAAGCTGTGGATGAACCACGCCTACGCCGAACTCGACCCGCTGAAGATCTGATCAGCCCGCGGCCTCGGCGCCGCCCAGGATGCGCGCACGCACCAGGTCGATGTGCTGGCGCAGGGCATAGAGTTCGTCGGCATACGACAGCGGCACGCTGATGTGCGAGGCGCGGTCCTCCACGTCCTTCAGCTCTTCCAGGAGGTCCTGCGTGGGCGTGTCGCCGCGCTCCAGGGCGTCTTCCACGTCGCGCAGCCGGGCGTACCAGCGGAAGATGCGCGAACGCACGCGGAACTCGTAGAGCGGCGGCACCAGGCGCGACAGCGGGATCAGCACCGCGATGATGGACACCAGCACCACCCACATGCGGTCGATGAGGTTCGACAGCCAGAAGGGCAGGTAGCGCTGCAGCCAGGGCGTACCGCTGCGGAAGTAGCGCTGGGCCTCCGCGGCCAGCGGCAGATCGACATGCTGGGCGTTGGGGAATTCGTTGGCGCGCGCGAACCAGCCGGCCTCGCCGTGGATGCGCGTGGCGGCCTGCATCATCAGCTGCACCAGCGCCGGGTGCAGCTGCTCCCGCGCGGCCAGCGTCGCGGTGGGGGCGATGAGCCGCACGTCGTCGCCTGGCATGTCGCGGGCGAGGTCCACCACACCGCGAGGCAGCGTCACGGCCGACAGGTAGGGCAGCTTGCGTGCGTAGGCTTCGGATTGCACGAAACTGAACAGCCGGATGCCCGGCGTGAGCAGCAGCATCTGCACCAGCGGCGCATCGGGTGCCGAGACGAACACCATGGCATCGAGGCGCCCTTCCAGCAACTCCACCACGGCCGGGGTGTTGGCCAGGTGGCTGAGCTGCAGGTCGGTGGCTGCCAGGCCGTTGAGATCGAGGAGCCGCTCCGAAAGCAACTTCACGCCACTGCCTTCAGCCCCGGCATTCAGCGTCCAGCCGCGCAGTTCGGTGAGGGCGTCCAGGGTGGGGCGCCCCAGTCTCTGCGTGGCGGCGGCTTCGCGGTAGAACAGCCACACCGGTTCGAAGAAGAGGCTGCCCAGCGACACGAGGCCCGGGTCGTGGTCGGGCTCGCCGGGCGGGGCCCGGTAGATGCCGCCCTGCAGGAAGGCCACGTCCACCGCGCCTTGCTGCAGCAGGGCGAGGTTCTCGCCCGAGCCGGCCGTGCGGCGCAGCTCCACCGTGATGCCGAAGGGCGCCAGGGCCTCTCGGTAGCGCTGGCCCAGCACGTCGTAGGCGCTTTGCTCGGTGCCGGTGGCCAGCACCAGGCGCTGGGGCGGCGTGGGCTGCAGCGCCCAGTAGGCCACGGCCATCAAGGCCAGGGCCAGCAGCACGAAGGGTGCCGCGGCCGGGATCATGTCGCGCAGGGCGAGCAGGAAGGACTTCAGCCGCGTCATGGCAAGCGTCTCCAGGGCGCGGGCCGGGGCCGGGACGTCAGTGGCCGTGGATGTTCTCGCCGGCCTTGAGCCGGTAGACCGTGCCGCAATAGGGGCACTTGCCCTCGCCGGTGGTGGCCACGTCGATGTAGACCTTGGGATGGGCGCTCCACAAGGGCATCTTCGGGTTGGGGCAGAACACCACCCCGTGGCCTTGGAGATCCTGGGCCGACAGCTCGACGACGTCGACGGGTTTGCTGCTCATCGCCGGTGTCCTCAGACCTTGGTCAGCCATTCGGCGTACTTGGGGTTGCGGCCATTGACGATATCGAAGAAGGCCGACTGGATCTTCTCGGTGATGGGCCCGCGCGAGCCGCCCCCGATCTCGATGCGGTCGAGCTCGCGGATGGGCGTCACCTCGGCGGCGGTGCCGGTGAAGAAGGCCTCGTCGGCGATGTAGACCTCGTCGCGGGTGATGCGCTTTTCCACGAGCTTCAGGCCCAGGTCCTGGCAGATCGCGAAGATGGTGTTGCGCGTGATGCCGTTGAGCGCACCGGCCGACAGGTCGGGTGTGTAGAGCACGCCGTTCTTGATGATGAAGAGGTTCTCGCCCGCGCCCTCGGAGACGAAGCCGGCCGAGTCGAGCAGCAGGGCCTCGTCATAGCCGTCCTCGGTGGCCTCCATGTTGGCCAGGATGGAGTTGCTGTAGTTGCTCACCGCCTTGGCCTGCGTCATCGTGATGTTGACGTGGTGGCGGGTGTAGCTGGAGGTCTTGACGCGGATGCCGCGCTTCAGGCCTTCCTCGCCCAGGTAGGCACCCCAGGCCCAGGCAGCGATCATCAGGTGGATGGTGTTGCCCTTGGGGCTCACGCCCAGCTTTTCCGAGCCGATCCAGGTGAGCGGGCGGATGTAGCAGCTCTCGAGCTTGTTGACGCGCACGACCTCGCGTTGCGCCTCCATCACCTGCTCCACGGAGTAGGGGATCTTCATGCGCAGGATCTTGGCGCTGTTGAACAGGCGCTCGGTGTGCTCGCGCAGGCGGAAGATGGCCGTGCCGTTCACCGTGTTGTAGGCGCGCACGCCCTCGAAGGCGCCGCAACCGTAGTGCAGCGTGTGGGTCAGCACATGGATCTTGGCGTCGCGCCAGTCCACCAGCTGGCCATCCATCCAGATCTTGCCGTCGCGGTCTTCCATGCCCATGCAAGGCTCCTTGGGGAAACGGGGTAAAGCAGCGATTTTACGGGGCGGGCGGGACGGTTTGCGTCGCGTCCTGCGGACGCCACAGCGTCCAGCGTGCGAGCTTGCCGCCGTGCAGCTCCAGGGTCACGTGGGAACCGCTCGGATCGGTCCATCGATAGGCCTCCGGCTCGTCGCCCACCTTCTGGCCGAGGCTGCGCGTCATCATCACGATCTTGATCATGGGCAGACCCTTCTGCAGCTTGGCGTTGAGCATCACCGCGCTGCCGATGTAGCCCACGGGCGCACTGCCGGCCTGGCGCATCACGCGCACGGCCTTGTTGAACTGCAGCAGCAGCCAGAAGGTGATGGCCGAAAAGGCAAAGAGCAGGCCTTGCCAGCCGTACTGCTGCCACGCGAGCAGGGTGAACAGGGCCGCCAGGCCCCAGCCGATCCAGGGATTCATGGGGGCGAGTCTAAGGGCGCGCGGCCGGCACGCCGCTGCGTAGTCTCCGCAGCGGCCGTGGCCTATTTCTGACCGGCCAGTTCCCGCATGCGCTGTCGCAAGGCTCGCTCACGCTTTTGCTCCTCGCGCCAGTCGTGGCGCACCGCCAGCCACAGCGACACGGCCATGCCCACGATCACCACCGCGAACGGCAGGGCGAAGACGATGGTGGCCGTCTGCACCGCCTGCACGCCACCGGTGAGCAGCAGGCTGATGGCGATGCCGGACACCAGCACGCCCCAGATCAGCTTGACCCTGGCCGGCGGGTTGGGGTTGCCCTGGGTGCTCATCATGCCCAGCACCAGGGTGGCCGAGTCGCCCGAGGTGACGAAAAAGACCAGCACCAGCACCGTGGCGGCCGGCGACATCAGCAGGCCCAGGGGCAGCGCATCGAACATCGCGAACAGGGCCGTGGAGACGTCGGCCTGGACCGCCTCGGCCACCGGCACGCCCTGGAAGATCTCCAGGTGCAGGGCCGTGCCGCCGAACACCGAGAACCAGACGAAGCCGGCCAGCGTGGGGGCGAGCACCGTGCCGATGACGAACTCGCGGATCGTGCGCCCACGCGACACGCGGGCGATGAACAGGCCCACGAAGGGCGACCAGCTCACCCACCAGGCCCAGTAGAAGACCGTCCAGCCGCTCACCCAGCCGCTGTCGCGGAAGGGCGTGGTGCGCAGGCTCATGCGCACGAACTCGCTCGCGTAGGCGCCCAGCGTGGTCGTGAAGGTGTCGATCAGCGCCACGGTGGGGCCAAGCAGGAACACCAGCAGCGTGAGCGCCGCGGCCACCACGAGGTTGAAGGAGGACAGCCACTTGATGCCCCGCGTCACGCCGCTCAGCGCCGAAGCCAGGAAGATGGCCGTCACCACCATGATGATGGCCACCTGGGCCACCCGCCCCACCGGCAGCCCGAAGACGGTGTTCAAGCCGCTGTTGATCTGCAGCGCGCCGATGCCCAGCGAGGCCGCCACGCCGAAGGCCGTGGCCACCACCGCCAGCACGTTCACCACGGGTGACAGCCGCTGTATCGGTTTCCAGGGCAGGGCGTCGGTGGAGGCGCTCACCAGCGCTGGCGCGCCGCGGCGGAACTGGAAGAAGGCGATGCTCAGGCCCACCACCGCATACACCGCCCAGGGGTGCAAGCCCCAGTGGAAGAAGGCGTAGCGCATGGCCGCATTGGCAGCCTCGGGTGTTTCGGGTGCGATGCCCGGGGGCGGCGCGGTGTAGTGCGAGATCGGCTCGGCCACCCCCCAGAACACCAGGCCGATGCCCATGCCGGCGGCAAACAGCATCGCGAACCACGCGCCGATCGAGAACTCGGGCTCGTCGTCCTCTGCGCCCAGCTTCAGGTCGCCGTAGCGGCTGAAGGCCAGCAGCATGGCCAGCGCCACCAGCGCCAGCACCACCCAGAGATAGAACCAGCCGAAGTTGTGGGTGATGCTGCCCAGGGCTTCGTTGAAGAAGGCGCCCAGCGAAGCCGGCGCCAGCAGCCCCCACAGCACAACCGCCAGGATCAACCCGGCCGAGACGATGAGTTGCATGGTGTGTCCTCTTCTTGTTGCCGCAAAAAGGGCGCGATCCTAGGCAGTTTGTTGCATTGCAACAAATGCACTTTCGCAAAGCCGCACCACCGTACTGCGACTTGCGCGGCAGGGCAAGCGGGAGGATCTTCCGCGAAGACGTGTCCTGGGCTTAAGTGAGCGTTCGCACCAGGTCGATGGCCTGCTCGACGCGCTCGACCGGATGGATCGTCAGCCCCTCGACGGGCTTCTTTGGCGCATTGGCCTTGGGCACGATGGCCACCGAAAACCCCAGCTTTGCGGCTTCCTTCAGCCGCTCCTGCCCGCGCGGGGCGGGGCGCACCTCGCCGGCCAGACCCACCTCGCCGAAGGTGAGAAAGCCGCGCGGCAGCGCCTTGCCGCGCAGCGAGCTCTGGATGGACAGCATCACGGCCAGGTCGGCGGCCGGCTCGGTGATGCGCACGCCGCCCACGGCGTTGACGAAGACGTCCTGATCGAAGCAGGCGATGCCGGCGTGGCGGTGCATCACCGCCAGCAGCATGGCCAGGCGGTTCTGCTCCAGGCCCACCGACAGCCGCCGCGGGCTGGGAATGGGCGAACTGTCGACCAGGGCCTGCACCTCCACCAGCAGGGGTCGCGTGCCTTCGAGCGTGACCAGCACGCACGAGCCTGCCACCGGCGCGCTGTGCGTGGACAGGAAGATGGCGCTCGGGTTGGCCACGCCCTTGAGGCCGCGTTCGGTCATCGCAAACACGCCGATCTCGTTGACGGCGCCGAAGCGGTTCTTGATGGCGCGCACGAGGCGGAAGCTGGAGTGGGTGTCGCCCTCGAAATACAGCACGGTGTCCACCATGTGCTCGAGCACGCGCGGGCCGGCCAGGGCCCCTTCCTTGGTGACATGGCCCACCAGCACGATGGCCGTGCCGCTGGCCTTGGCGGTGCGGGTGAGGTGGGCGGCGCATTCACGCACCTGCGCCACCGAGCCGGGCGCCGAGCTGAGCTGCTCGGAGTACAGCGTCTGGATGGAGTCGATCACCGCGATGGCCGGCTGCTCGGCCGCCAGCGTGGCGAGGATCTTCTCGAGCTGGGTTTCGGCCTGCACGCGCACCTTCGAGGCATCGAGCCCCAGGCGGCGGGCGCGCAAGGCCACCTGGGCACCGCTCTCCTCGCCGGTCACATACAGCGTGGGCAGCGTCTGGGACAGGGCATCGAGCGCCTGCAGCAGCAGGGTCGATTTGCCGATGCCCGGGTCGCCGCCGATCAGCACCACGCCCCCTTCGACGATGCCGCCACCGAGCACGCGGTCGAGTTCCTCCAGGCCCGTGGGCGTGCGCTCGACGTCGCTGGCCTCGATCTCGGCCAGCGTGGTGACGGGGGTCGCCTGGGCGAGCGACTGGTAGCGGTTCTTCGACCCCGAGGCGCTTTCGGCCACGGTTTCCTCGAGCGTGTTCCAGGCGTTGCAGTGCGGGCACTTGCCCAGCCACTTCGGGGTGGTGCCGCCGCACTCGCGGCAGGTGTAGATCGTCTTGTCCTTGGCCATGAGGGGCGATTGTGCCCCGCGGCCTCGGTGCAACCCCTCAGCGCAGGAACAACAGCGCCAGCACGCCGCCGGCCAGCAAGGCGCTCACCCACATCAGCACCCGGGTGCGCACGCGCAGGGTGTCCACGGCCGCCACCAGGCGTTCGTTGTGCTCCGCCAGGGCCTGGATGAGCTCGCTGGAGGCCACGGCCTCCCGGCCCATCTCGGCCACGCGCTTTTCCAGCTGGGCGATGCGGGCCTCGGGCGAGCTGGCGTCCAGCCCCACCGATCCCTGGGCAGCGGCCTGCGCGGCCTCCTGCGCCGTCTCGTCCTGGCGCACCTTGTTCCACAGCTGCTTGGCCCCGCGCACGACGGCGGGGGTGGCCTCGATGACATCCTTCCAGGGGATGATCTTGAAGGCAACGAGCCAGGGAAATGCCATCGCGAGCTCCTGTCAGGCGTTCTTGATGCCCAGGTAGCGCTGCTCCAGCTCCTGGCGCAGCTGCTTGCGCACGCGGGCTGCCTCGAAACGGCGCTTCTCATCGGCCGAGAAGGGCCGCAGCGGCGGCACGGCCGTGGGCTTGCCTTCGTCGTCGACGGCCACCATGGTGAAGAAGCAGCTGTTGGCGTGGCGCACGACCTGGGTGCGGATGTTCTCCGCCACCACCTTGATGCCGATTTCCATCGAGGAGTTCCCCGTGTGGTTCACCGAGGCCAGGAAGGTGACCAGCTCACCCACGTGGATGGGCTGGCGGAACATCACCTGGTCCACCGAGAGCGTGACCACATAGCGTCCGGCATAGCGGCTCGCGCAGGCATAGGCCACCTGGTCGAGCAGCTTGAGGATGGTGCCACCGTGGACATTGCCGGAGAAGTTGGCCATGTCCGGCGTCATCAGCACGGTCATCGAGAGTTGGTGGCTGGGCAGGTCCATGCGGTCGCGTCAGTGGGGTTTGCGGTGCACCACCATCACGGCCAGGGTGACGATGGTCAAGGGGATCACGAAGCTCATCATGACCGTGGAATAGGCCGCCAGGGCGGCATGGTGCTGCGCCGCCAGGATCAGGTAGGCCACGTAGGCGATGTAGTAGGCCAGCAGCACGCCGCCCTCCCAGCGCGCGATCTCGCGGCCGGTCATGAAGATGGGCAGGCAGGCCAGCAGGGTGGCCATCATCACCCACAGGTCGAAGTTGAGCACGGCCTCGGCAATGGGCAGGCCGCCGGGTGCCACGACGCCGGCCAGACCCAGGCAGCCCAGGATGTTGAAGAGGTTGCTGCCCACCACGTTGCCCACGGCGATGTCGCGCTGCCCGCGCAGCGAGGCGGTGATGGAGGCGGCGACCTCCGGCAGCGAGGTGCCTGCGGCCACGATGGTCAGTCCGATGATGAGCTCGCTCACGCCCAGCGCCGCCGCGAAGGTCGTAGCCGCCTCGACGAGCCAGCGCGACCCCAGCACCAGCAGCGCCAGGCCGGCCAGCACCAGCAGGAGTTGCACGCCCCAGTGCCGGTCCCATTGGCTGGCGGGCGCCTCCGACGCAAAGTCGCTCTGCTCCTGGGGTGGGGCACGACGGGCCTGGACGATGAGAAAGACCGTGTAGGCGACCATCAGTGCCAGCAGCAGGGCGGCTTCGGCGAGCGAGATGCGGCTGTCCAGCGCCATGACCACCAGCACCAGGCCCGCCGCCAGCATGATCGGGACTTCCTGGCGGATCACCTGGACATGCACGGCCAGCGGTGAAATCAAGGCGGCAATGCCCAGGATGAACAGCACGTTGAAGATGTTGCTGCCCACGACGTTGCCCACGGCCAGGTCGGTGGTGCCGCTGGCGGCCGCGCCGACGGAGACCGCCATCTCCGGCGCGCTGGTGCCGAAGGCCACGATGGTCAGCCCCACCACCAGCGGCGAGATGCCCCACGACAGCGACAGGCGCGAGGCGCCGCGCACCAGGCTTTCGGCCCCCGCCACCAGGGCGATGAGGCCGGCGATGAACAGGACGATGGACATGTGAGCGGACCTCCCGGCGTGGGGCGTCATCGTGCCATGAAAGCCTGCTCCGGCGCAGACCGATGAAACGAATCAGGAGTTCGTTATAATGAACGCATACCAACATCTCTCAGGGAGGAGTCCGTGAGCACTGTCTCAGCCATCGGCAGGAACCTGCTGCGTTTCCGGGACCAGCGCGGGCTCACCCTGGCGGGCCTGTCGGAACGCAGTGGGGTGGCGAAGTCGACCCTGTCCCAGCTGGAAAACGGGGAAGGCAACCCCACGATCGAAACCCTGTGGGCGGTGGCCAATGCCCTGGGCGTGCCCTTTGGCCACCTGGTCAACGAGGAACTGAGCGACGGCGGAGAGCTTTCCGGAAAAGGCGTGATCGTTCGATTGATCGAAAAATCGACCGACGATCCCGAGATCGAGGTTTACCTGATCGAACTCCTGCCGGGCTGCCGCAAGGACTCCGCCCCGCATCCGGAGGGGGTGAAGGAGCGCATCACCGTGTTGTCGGGCGCGATGCTGGTGGGGCAGGCCGACCGGCCGCGCATGGTGCGCGCCGGCGACACCCACGCTTTCGACGCCCATGTGCCGCATGTGTACGCGGCCACCGAACAGGGTGGGCGGGCCATGGTGGTGATCGAATACCCGCCCAAGACCTATTCGGCGAGCGCCTCCACGCTCTACCTCGAATGGCCCCAGGCCCCGGGCGCCTGGGAGGGCGTGCGCAGCGTGATGGAGCGCGCCCTGCTGGAGGTGTCCAACGGCCTGGGCGCCCGCATCCTGCGCCTGCGCGGCGAGCCGCTCAACGGGCGTGACGGGCTGGTGACGCTGCGCCAGATGCTGCACGAAGCCACGGCCGGCCCCTGGCGCTGGCCCGTGCTGTCGGTGGTGGAGGACGATGCGCAGGGACCGTATGTTGGCGTGGTGCCCATGCCGCTGCCCGGGGCTTTCCTGCAGCCAGGCCAGGCGCCCGCCGACTGGACCGAGGCGGCCCTGCCCGCGGCGGCCACCCGCCTGGCGGGGTTGGCCGAATCGCCTTTCATCGAGCTGGGCGCCTCCGAGATGACCACCATCGAGGCGCACCTGGACGGGCCGAGCTGGGTGCTCAACGGCCTGGCGGCCGAGGTGCTGCTGCAGCGCGGCCGCCTGCGCATGCCGCGGCAACTGCACCACGTGCGGCCGGCCCCGGCTGCGCCGCGGCGCAGCGGCCGAGACGGGCCGTTCTCCAGCCGGATCGACGTCGAGCAATACGACGCCTTCGAGCTGCTTCACCCGGCCTATGCGCGACAGGTGGTGGCCGCTGCCCAGGACATCGCCAGCTTTGCCGGGCCGCAGCCCGCGCTGCAGGCTATCGATGTGGGCACCGGGCCGGGCTTGCCGCTGCTCATGCTGCGCGAGTTGCACCCCGACTGCCGCTTCCTGGCCGTGGAGCCCGACGAGGAGGCCTTTGCCTGCCTGCAGCGCAATGCGCAAGCGGTTGACGGCATCGAGCTGCACCACGGGGGCTTCCTCGAACTCGACCTGCCAGGCAGCGCCACGCCGCTGATCACGTCCTTCGGCGCCTCGCACCACTTCAACACCGCCTTCATGCTGCAAAAGGCGATGCAGCTGCTGCAGCCCGGCGGTCTGCTCGTGGTGTCCGATGAGTTCCTGCCCGAGTTCGCCAGTGTGGACGAACGCAACCTCGCGCTGGTGCGCCACCACAGCGCCTACCTGCTGGCCAGCATGGCCTGGGTGGGTGAACCGCCGGCGTCCGAGGGCGGGCTGGACCTCAGGCTCTACCGCGATTTCCGCCGCTCCATCACCATGGCGATGGTGGCCGCCACCGAGGGCAAGTCCACCCAGGCGGTGAGCCTGTGCCGCAACCTGTATGCGCGCCTGTGCGAGTCGGGCGTGCGCGAGCGCCCGGTGCATGAGATCGGGGCCTTCGTGCGCTTCTACTGGCTGGAGCTGCAGGCCATGGTGGCCGGCTTCGACTACGAGGTCGAGCGCAAGACCTTCCCCCGGCGTTTTGCCGGGCTGGCCGCGCTGGCTGGCCTGGAGCTGCGCCGCCACCGCCGGGTGTTTGCCACCACCGGCAGCGACGACTGGGGGGGAGGCACCCACGTCTTCACCTTCAGCAAACCGGGCGGCCCATGACCTCCCTCGTATGGCGCGGCCTGAGCGACAGCCTCGCCATCGCGGCAGGCTATGTGCCCGTGGCCTTCTCCTTTGGCCTGGCGGCCGTGCAGATGGGCCTGGGGGCCGAATGGGCGGTGGCCATCTCGGCCATCGTGTTTGCCGGAGCGAGCCAGTTCGTGCTGGTGTCCCTGGTGGCCGCGGGGGGCGGGCCGCTGGCGGTGGTGCCTACCATCTGGCTGCTCAATGCCCGCCATCTGCTCTACGGCCGCGTGGTGGCCGAGCAGCTGGCGCAGGCCCGGCCAGCCCGGGTGCCCTCCACGCTGGCCTTTGGCCTGACCGACGAAGTCTTCGCCTGTGCGGCCGCGCGTTTGCCCGCCCTGGCCCCGGAACAGCGCGCGGGCTGGCTGGCCGGCCTGCAGGCCGGGGCCTATGGCGCTTGGATCGCCGGGACATGGCTGGGGGCCGAGACGGGCGCGCAACTGGTCGACCGGGTCCCGCTGCTGCGCGAGGCGCTGCAGTTCGTGCTGCCGGCGCTTTTCCTGTCGCTGCTGCTGCAGATGGGGGTGCGCGGCCGCGCCGCGGCCCTGTGGGGGGCGGCGGGGGTCACGCTGCTGGGGCTGGCGCTGGGGCCGGCCCACGTGGCCATTCCCGCGGGCATGTTGGCCGGTGCGGCCTTCCAGCTGCTGCAGGCGGGGGACGACCATGGGTGAGGCGGGCTGGACGCTGCTGCTGACCGTGCTGGCCTGCGGGCTGGGCACCTTCCTGCTGCGCGCCTTGCCCTTCTGGTGGGGACTGCGGCACAGCGCGCAGCGCTCCCAGTTCATTCGCCGCTGGTCCTCCGCCATCGGTCCGGCTGCCATCGCGGCCTTGCTGGTGGCCTCGCTCTTTCCCCTGCTGTGGCCGGCCGCCGGCCCTACCCGCACCCTGCCCACGGCCGTGGCCCTGGCCGCCGTCATCCTCCTCCAGCGCCTGCGCGGCGGGCTGGCAGCGCCCACGCTGCTGGGGACGGGGGTGTATGCGCTGATGCTGTGGCTGCAGGGGGGCGCCTAGCGCCGGTCAGCCTGCCTCGGGCCACAGGTCCCGCACAGCCACCGGCACGCGGGGGGCCAGCGCGCACATCAGTTCGTAGGCCACGGTGTTGGCGGCCATCGCCACGTCGTCGATGGGCAGGAGGCTGCCGTGCGGACCCTGCCCCCAGAGCGTGACGTCGGCGCCGATGCCGGCGTTCCGACCGGCCTGTTCGACCGGGGTGAGATCCACTGTGATCATGTCCATGGACACGCGGCCCACGAGCCGGGTGGGCACGCCGTCCACCAGCACCGGGGTGCCGGTGCCGCAGTGCCGGGGGTAGCCGTCGGCGTAGCCGCAGGCCACCACGCCGATGCGCATGGCGTGCGGGGCGGTGAAGGTGCTGCCGTAGCCGACGGTGTCGCCGGCTTCCAGCGATTGGGTGGCAATGAGCTCGGAGCGCAGCGTCATGCCGGGCAGCAGGCCCCAGTGGCGCGGGGAGTGGGCCGGGAAGTCGGGCGCCGAGCCGTACACCATGATGCCGGGGCGCACCCAGTCGGCGCGCACTTCGGGGTGGTCGCCGGCATGGCGCAGGGTGGCGGCGCTGTTGCTCAGCGACCGTTCGCCGGGCAGACCGTCGGTGGCCTCCTCGAAGGCGGCCAGCTGGTGGGCGATGCCGCGGTCGCTGTCGGCGTCGGCGAAGTGGGTCATCAGCGAGATCTCGTCCACCTGTGTGAGGCCGCTCAGGCGCATCCAGGCGGTGCGGAAGGCATCGCGCCGGAAGCCCAGGCGGTTCATGCCGGAGTTGAACTTCAGGAAGACGCGGTGCGGCCAGGTGGTCTTGTGCGTGGCCAGCCAGTCGATCTGCTGTTCGGTGTGCACCACATGCCACAGGTTCAGCCGCGAACAGGCTTCCAGGTCGCGGGCCTCGAAGCACCCCTCGAGCAGCAGGATGGGGCCGCGCCAGCCCAGGGCGCGCACCCGCTCGGCCTCGGCGATGTCGAGCAGCGCGAAGCCGTCAGCGCCTTGCAGCCCGGCATAGGCGCGTTCGATGCCGTGGCCGTAGGCATTGGCCTTGACCACGGCCCAGACCTTGGCGTCCTGGGCACTGCCACGGGCCCGCTGCAGGTTGCGGGCCAGGGCATCGGGGTGAATGAGGGCTTGGATGGGACGGGGCATGGCCGCACAAGGAGAACTCGAACGCTTCGATTCTGCCAGCGCGGCCGCCGCATCCGCTGCGGGACGGCGGGCCTTCAGGTGAGGGTTGTTCGGTGGAACCCGCCGCCAAAGGGGCTGGGCCGCATGCTATAAACCCGAGCGCTTCAGACCCGGCCCGGCTCCGCCGATATCCGGAGTCTGGGGCCTTCCCCCTGGAGACAAGGATGTCACGCAGCCCGGAAGCCGGCGTGCAGCGAGCCCTCAGCGAATGAAAAAAGGCTTCTACACCATCATGTCGGCGCAGTTTTTCAGCTCGCTGGCCGACAACGCCTTGTTCGTCGCGGCGGTGGAACTGCTCATCCTGTCCGGCACCGATGAATGGCAGCGCGCCGCCCTGGTGCCGATGTTCGCCCTGTTCTACGTGGTGCTGGCGCCGTTCGTGGGCGCGTTTGCCGACTTCCTGCCCAAGGGCAAGGTGATGTTCGTCTCGAACAGCATCAAGGTGGTGGGCTGTCTGATGATGCTGTTTGGCACCCATCCGCTCATGGCGTATGCGATCGTCGGGCTGGGTGCCGCGGCCTACTCGCCGGCCAAGTACGGCATCCTCACCGAGCTGCTGCCGCCCTCTCAGCTGGTCAAGGCCAATGGCTGGATCGAGGGACTGACCATCGCCTCCATCATCCTGGGGGTGCTGCTGGGCGGCCAACTGGTCGGGCCGGTGCTGGGACCCTGGCTGTTGTCCACCGACGTGCTGCCAGGGCTGGACACCGGGATCACCACGGCTCCGGAGGCGGCCATCGCCGCCATCGTCTGGCTGTATGCAGTGGCGGCCATCTTCAACCTCTTCATCCCGCGCACGAGCGCGACGCTGCAGCCGCTGCCGGCCTCGCCGATGGAGATGGTGCGCGACTTCCGCACCTGCAACCGGCGGCTGTGGCGCGACCGGCTGGGCCAGATCTCGCTGTCCACCACCACGCTGTTCTGGGGGGTCTCGGGCAACCTGCGCTACATCGTGCTGGCCTGGGCGGCGGCGGCGCTGGGCTACACCACGACCCAGGCCTCGTCACTGGTGGGGGTGGTGGCCGTGGGTACCGCGGTGGGGGCGGTGGTGGCTTCGGTCTACATGCGCCTGGACCTGGCCACGCGGGTGATCCCCCTGGGCATCGCGATGGGGGTGCTGGTCATTGGCATGAACTTCATCGACAACGTCTGGATGGCCGCTCCCTTCCTCATCCTGCTGGGGGGGTTGGGCGGCTTCCTGGTGGTGCCGATGAATGCACTGTTGCAGCACCGCGGCCACAACCTGATGGGCGCAGGCCGCTCGATCGCCGTGCAGAACTTCAACGAGCAGGCCTGCATCCTGGGCCTGGGGGCCTTCTACACCGTGATGACCAAGGTGGGCCTGTCGGCCTTTGGCGCGATCACGGCCTTCGGCGTGGTGGTGGCCGGCACGATGTGGCTGATCGGGCGCTGGCATGCCCACAACCTGCGTCACCATGCCGAGGAGGTCGAGCACCTGCTGGAGATCGCGCGCAGCGACCGGCACTGAGCGGGGAGGTCAGCCGTCGAGCACCTCGCGCAGCTTGCGGCCGAGTTCGTCGATGCGGAAGGGCTTGCTCAGCAGGTGCACGCCGCGGTCGAGCCGGCCATGGTGCACGATGGCGTTCTCGGTGTAGCCCGACATGTACAGCACCTTCAGGCCGGGGCGCAACTGCGCGGCGACGGCGGCCACCTCCTTGCCCGAGATACCACCGGCCAGCACGACATCGGTGAGCAGCAGGTCGAAATGCGGACCGTGCCGCAGTTGCTCGATCGCTTCGCGGCCGTCGTTGCACACGGTGGCTCGGTAGCCGAGCTTTTCCAGGCTGGCGACGGCCACCAGGCGCACCAGGTCGTCGTCTTCCACGAGCAGCACGTGCTCGTGGCCCGGGGCCAGCGGGGCGCGTTCGACGCGCCGGTAGTCGGCCTCGGTGGCGGCATCGGCGCGCGGCAGGTAGAGCTTGACCGTGGTGCCGTGGCCGGGCTCGCTGTAGATCTTCACATGCCCGCCCGACTGGCGGGCAAAGCCATAGACCATCGACAACCCCAGGCCCGAGCCCTGGCCGGCCGGCTTGGTGGTGAAGAAGGGGTCGAAGGCCCGCGCAACGACCTCCGGCGGCATGCCCGGCCCGGTGTCGGAGACGGCCACCAGCACGTACTGGCCCGGCTGGATGCCGTGGATCTCGGCATAGTCGCGAGCGACGGACATGTTGGCCGTCTCGATGGTCAGCCGGCCGCCGCCGGGCATGGCGTCGCGGGCATTGATTGCGAGGTTGAGGATGGCGTTCTGCAGTTCGTTGGGATCGACCAGGGCCTTCCACAGCCCGCTGCCGCGCACGAACTCGATGTCGATGTGCTCGCCCAGCGTGCGCCGCAGCAGCGGCTCGAAGTCGGCCAGCAGCTCGTTGATCTGGGTCTGGCGCGGATCGAGCGGCTGCTTGCGCGCAAAGGCCAGCAGCCGGTGGGTGAGAGCGGCGGCGCGTTCGCCGGCCTGGCGGATCATCGCGACGTGGGGGCCTGCCGTGTCAGGGCCTGCGGCGAGCTCCTCGTCCAGCGCGTCGGCGGCCCCGAGGATGGCGGTGAGCAGGTTGTTGAAGTCATGGGCCACACCGCCGGTGAGCTGGCCCAGGGCGTCCATCTTCTGCGCCTGGCGCAGCCGCGCCTCGGTCTCGACGCGCTGCGTGATGTCCTGGAAGTACACGGTCAGGCCTTCCTCATGGGGGAAGGCGCGCACCGAGAACCAGGTCTCCAGCGGGGGGTAATAGAACTCGAAGCTCACCGACACCTTGTGTGTGCGGGCACGCTGGTACTCGGTGTGCAGCACGGTGTCACGAGCCTCGGGAAAGGCCTCCCAGACGTTGCGGCCGAGCAGGTCCTCGCGGCTGCGCTGCAGCAGCCGCTGCGCCTCCTCGTTCAGGTAGACGAAGCGCCAGGCGGGGTCGAGCGCATAGACGGCGTCGGAGATCGAGGACAGGATGGTCTCGATGCGTGACTGGGCGGCCTGGGTCTGCGCCAGGGCGGCCTCGCGCTCGCGTGACGAGAGCAGGTACTCCAAGGCTGCGCCGGCCACGCTGGCCAGTTGCATCAGTTCGTTGCGGTCGTCTGCCGAGAACTTGCCATTCGGGTGGCCGGTCAGCTCGATCTGGCCGAGACGGTGGCCGTCCTGTCCCACCAGGGGCACGGCCAGGCGGGCCGGGTGGTCGGGGGCGTGCGGCTCCGGGTCTGCGACCTGTCCGGGGGAGGCCTCCGGGCCGCTCACGATGCAGAGCTGGGTGCCAGGGCCCTCACCGGCGGCCAGGCTGACCCGGGCCAGTGAGGCGTCGAACAGACGGCGCGCCGCGTCGCCGGCATGCTGGAGCAGCACCTCCACTGTGGGGGCATGCACCAGCCGGGCCGAGGCTTCGGCAACGTCGCGCAGCCGCTGCGAGCGCTGGCGCTGCCATTGCTCGCGCCGCACGACATGGCTCAGCGCCAGCAGGGAGGCCCCGAACAACACGGACATCGCCAGGGCGCCGATGGCCACCTGGAAGACCAGCCGCTCGCGCCACGGGGCGAGAACCTCGTCGAGGCCCAGGCCCACGTAGACAGTGGCGGCGGAGTCGTCGACCCGGCGGAAGGCTGACAGGCGCTCCACGCCGTCGGTCACGTAGGCGCCGGCGAGACGCCCCTGGTCCTGGCGTGCCAACTGCTCGCGGTACACGGCTTGGCCGCTGAAGTCCTGGCCCAGGAAGCGCTCGACCCAGGGGCTGCGCGCGATGAGCACGCCTTCGGCGCTGAAGAGCCCGACGGCACCCTGCTCGCCCAGCCGCAGCTTGTCGTAGAAGCGGCGCAGATCGTCCAGCGAGACCACCGCGGCTGCGACGCCGGCGAACTGTCCGTCCGCGGTCTCGAGCCGACGCGAGACGTTGACGATCCATTGGCCCTGGGCAAACCCGACGCGGCCCAGGCGCGGCGTGCCGAGGTACAGACCGGCATCGCGGCGTTCACGATGAACGCGGAATTCGGACGTGTCCGACAGGTCCGCGGGCTCGGGCTGCGGGGTGCGCGAACTCGCCATCAAGCGGCCTTGCGCGTCGAGCACGAAATAGGCATAGGTGCCGGCCGAAGTGGCCTGGCGGTCGGCCAGCACTCCATGCAGTCGAGCACTGTCTCGCAAGGGTTGCGGCCCCATGGCTGCGATGGCCGAGGTCAGTCCGAGGTCCAGCGCGGCCAGGGTCTGGCGCGTGTGTTCGGCCAGCGCATCGGCCAGATTCTCGGCGTCCCGGTAGGCCATTTCGACTGCCTGTGCCCGGTCGGTGCGGGCCTGCAACGTGATCAGGGCTGCCAGCAGGGCCAGCACGAGCAGATTGGCCAGCACGAGGACGCGTTTCAGGGTCACCTCGGATTCGCGGACGGCCATCGGACAACGCTCCCCGGAAGTTTCTGATGTGCAGCGATCATAGTCCGGCTCAGGGACAATCGTCGGATGACTGCCTTGCGACCCTCCCTCGGCCCGGCACTGGCCCTGCTGTTCAACGCCGCCGTCTGGGGGCTGTCCTGGTGGCCCATGCGTGCGCTGCTCGATCGGGGCCTGCACCCGCTGTGGGCCAATGTGGGCCTGTTCCTGATCGGCTGCGCGCTCATCGTGCTGTGGCGGCCCCAGGCCTTGCGCCAGCTGCGCGAGACGCCTGTGCTGTGGACCATGGCCCTGGCCTCGGGGGTGGTGAACGCCTCCTTCAACTGGGGCGTGAGCATCGGCGAGGTGGTGCGCGTGGTGTTGCTCTTCTACCTGATGCCGGTGTGGACGGCGCTGCTGGCGCGGCTGTGGCTGGGCGAGCGGCTCGGCCTGGGCGGGCTGCTGCGCGTGGCGCTGGCCCTGGCGGGTGCGGCCATCGTGCTGCAGCCCGAGGGGTGGGCCTGGCCCATCCCGCGCAGCCTGGCCGACTGGCTGGGCGTGCTTGGCGGGTTTGCCTTTGCCTGCAACAGCGTGCTGGTGCGCCGGCTGGCCCCGGTCACCCGCGACGAGGGTCGGGCGCTGGCCATGCTGCTGGGTTGCGTGGGCGTGTCGGGCCTGCTGGCGCTGGGCCTGGGGCCGCTGGGCGCCGGGGCGATGGTGCCTTGGCCGCCGGCGCCGCGTGTGGACTGGCTGGCCCTGCTCGTGTTGGCAGCGCTGCTGTTCCTGGCTGGCAACCTGGCCTACCAGCACGGCGCCTCGCGCCTGCCGGCGAACGTGACGGCGGTGATCATGCTCACCGAGGTGGTGTTCGCGGCCCTGTCGTCGATGCTGATCGCAGGCGAGGCGCTGGCGGCACGCACGCTGCTTGGCGGGGCGCTGATCGTCACGGCGGCGCTTCTGGCGGCGCTCGGGCCCTCGCGCAGCGGCGGCGCTCAGTCTTCCCCGAAGGCCAGCCGGCGCACTTCGGCGAGCAGTTCGCCGTCTTCGTAGGGCTTGGTGAGGAAGACGTCCACGCCGGCTTCCTCGGCGCTGCGCAGGTGCTTGTGGGTGGCGCGCGAGGTGAGCATCACCACAGGCAGCGTCTTCCACAGGCGCGATTCGCGCAGCCGGCGGGTGAGTTCCAGGCCGTTGAGGTTGGGCATCTCCAGGTCGGTGAGCACCACGTCCGCCTGGCGCCGGATCAGTGCGTCCAGGGCATCGAAGCCGTCGCGCGCGGTGGTGACGTCATAGCCCGCGTCGCCCAGCAGCTGCGACAGCGTCTTGCGCACCGAGATGGCGTCATCGACCACCAGCACGTGCTTGCGCTCGACCTGCATGCGCCGGCGCAGCCGTTCGGCCGCGGCCAGGCGCACGGGTGAGGCATAGGCCTGTTCCAGGGCTTCGAGATCGAGCAGGAAGAGCAGCTTGCCGTCGGCGCGGAAGGCGCCGCCCGCCACGCCGCGCACGCGCCGCAGGTAGCGGCCGATGTCCTGCAGGATGAGCTCGCGCGAGTCGAGGATGCGGTCCACCTCGAGCGCGATCTCGCCGCCGCCCACGCGGGCCAGCACCACGGGCCGGGCTTCGCCGCCGGACTCCCCGGCCGGCAGGCCCAGCCAGGGGCCAAGCTTCTGGTAGCGGTAGCCCTGACCGGCGTAACGGAATTCGGGACCTTGCGGCGTCATCGCAAGCTGGCCCTGGCCGGCAGCGAGTGCCAGCACGATGCCTTCGCTGGGCAGGGCATAGGTGTGGCCGGCGATCTCCACCACCAGGGCATGTTGCAGCCCGGTGGTGGCCGGCACGGTGAGCACGAAGCGGCTGCCCTGGCCGGCGCGGCTGTCGATGTCGATGCGACCCTTCATCGCGCGCAGGCGGTCGGCCACCACGTCCAGGCCCACGCCGCGGCCGGAGATCTCGGTGACCTCGGTGCGCGTGGAAAAGCCCGGCAGCAGGATGAGACGGACCAGCTCGGCCTCGCCGATGGGGTCGTCGCGCTGCAGCAGTTCCAGTTCGATGGCGCGGGCGTGGATGGTGGGCAGGTCCAGACCCCGGCCATCGTCGGCGCAGGTGACGGTGACGGTGCGGCTGTCGCGCTGGAAGCTCAGGCGCACCGTGCCGTGTGGCGGCTTGCCGGCGCGCTCGCGCTCCCCGGGCGGCTCGATGCCATGGTCCACGGCATTGCGCAGCAGGTGCAGCAGCGGTTCGGTGAGACGGTCCAGCACCTCGGTGTCGAGCAGCATCTGCTCGCCCTCGATACGCAGGTCGACCTCCTTGTGCGTGGCCCGCGCGGTCTGCGCCACGTTGCGCTTCAGGCGTGACACCACCTGGCGCACTGGCACCAGGCGGGCGCCGATCAGTTCACGGTGCTGCTCGACGAGCTCCTGCCCTTGCTTGCGCAGCGCCTGCACGGCCGTCTGCACCTGGGCGCGCGCGGCCTTGGCATGCTCGGCCTCGTCGGCGATCATCTCGGCGGTGAAGCGCACCAGCGACTGCAGCTCGTTGTAGCGGTCGAGCTCCAGGCTGTCGAAGAGGCCGCCCTCGGCCTGGGCGCGCGACTGCAGGTCGTGGCCCTGCCGGTCCACGGCGAGTTCGAGGTCGCGCAGGCGGTCTTGCAGCGAGCGGTTGGCCAGCTCGATCTGGCCCAGGCGGTCTTCCACCTGGCGCACCATTTCCTCGGCGCGGCCCTGGTGGACGATGGCCTGCCCCGCGCGTCGCACCAGCCGGTCCAGGCGTTCGACGGCGATGCGCAGCGTGGCCCGAGCAGGCTCGTCGGGGCTCGCGTCCGCGGGCGGAACTGAGGCCGCAGAAGCGTCGGGCAGGGCGCGCGGCCTCGTCTCAGGCGCCAGGGCGGCCGGCAGGGTGTCCAGCGCCAGCGTCTCCACACGGCCTTCGTGGATGGCGCGCACCCATTCACCCAGGCGCGCCAGCCAGCCCGCGGCATCGTGTGGCGGGTCCTCCTCGCCGCGCAGGGCGTAGATCATCTGGTCGAGGCAGGCCACGGCCTGTTCGAGATCGCGCGCCAGCGCCGCCGGGATGCGGCCTTCGCGCTCGACGGCGTGGTCGAGGACATCCTCGATGCGGTGGGCGAGGCGTCCGATGCCTCGGATGCCGATGATGTTGCCGCTGCCCTTCACGGTGTGTGCGACGCGGCGGGCTTCGTGCAGGGTGCTCACGTCGATGCGACCGGCGGCCAGCGCCCGCACGGCCTCGGCGAGCGTGGCCACCTGGCCGGGCGCGTCGTCGAGGAAAACGTCGTAGAGCGCAGCGTCGACATCCTCGGGCACCTCGAGCGACACCTCATCGGTGCCCCCCGGCGGCGTATCGATGGCAGCGGCCCGGGTCGTGCTGTCTTGCAGCAGTTGCTCGGGCACGGCCGGCGGCTCGCGCAGCAGCTCGCGCAGCAGGCCCAGCTGATCGGAGGCCGGCGCGAGCGGTCCGCTGGCCAGGAAAGCGATCAAGGCGTCGGTGGCAGGTTCACTGTCGGGGGTGTCGAAGTAGGCCTGCAGCGGTGGTTGCCAGCCGGCCAGCCAACCCAGTGCATCCTGGCGGGCGGCTGCATCCAGGGTGGCGAACACGCTGATGCCGTCACGCAGCAGGTCGAGCACGATGCCCACACCTTCCAGGCCCACGACGCGGCTGGCCTGGGCGAGGCGGTCGAAGAGGGTGGCGGCCTCGGCGGCCGGGCCCGGGTCGTCGGGGTTGCTGAGCCATTGCATCAGCGCCGCATCCACCTCGGGCGCGGCCAGCACGAACTCGTCGCGCAGCACCTGGAGCAGGGCATCGGCCTTCATGGGCAGCTCAATAGGCGTCGTCGGGTGGCGGCAGGCGGAACTGGCCCACGGCCTCGGACAGGCGTCGGGCGTAATCGACCAGCGTCGCCGTCGATTCGGTCTGCTGCTCGATGGCCAGGATGGTCTGGGCCGAGCCGCGGTTGAGCTGGTCCACCGACAGGCGCAGCTCGTGCGCCAGCGTGCTCTGGGCCTGCGAGAAGGCCGCGATCTGCTGCACCAGGCTCACGAGCTGGGCCGTGGTGTCGCGCGTTTCTGTCATCTGCATCCCGGCGTGGCGGGCCTGCTCGGACTGCTTGACCACCTGGGCGATGAGCCGGTTCATCGTGAGCAGGGTGTCGCCGGTTTCCACCTGGATGCTCTGCACGAGCTGGGCGATCTGGCCGGTGGCCTGGCGGGCCGATTCCGACAGGCGCTGCACCTCCTCGGCCACCACCGCGAAGCTGCGCCCGGCCTCGCCGGCGTTGCTGGCCTGCATCGAGGCGTTGAGCGACAGCACATGGGTGCGCTCGGCGATCGCGTTGATGAGGTTCACGACGGTGGAAATCTCCTGGCTGCGCTCGCCCAGGCGCTTGAAGCGCTTTTCGGTTTCGGCGATCGCCCCGCGCAGCGACTCCATCCCGCGCACGGTGGTGTCCACCGCCTGCAGCGCCGCGTCCGTGGCGGCACTGGCGAGTTCGGCAGCCTCGCTGGAGTTGGTGGACAGCGCGGCCATCTGGGCGAGCTGGTAGGTGGCCTGGTTGAGGCTGGCGGCCATGCCTTCCAGCGCGGCGCGCTCCTCCTGCGCCGTCTCGTCCACCCGAACGGCCTGTTCCCCCACGAATTCACAGGCGCTGCGCACCTGCTCGGCGATGTTCTGCACCTCGTGCAAGGTCCGGCTGGTCTCGTCGCCCAGCTGGTTGATCGACGACGACAGCGTGCCGATGATGTCCTCGGTGACCTCGGCGCGGGCGGTGAGGTCCTTGTTGGACATCTGGAAGACCGTCTGCAGCAGGCCCACCACCGAGCGGTTGAGGCTCTCGTTCTCGTGCGCCGCCTGTTGCAGGCGCTGTCCGCGTTCGTCGAGCACGCGGTCCAGGGCGGCGCCCAGTGCTCCCCATTCGTCGGGCGTGTCGATGCGGCTGCGGGCCTGGGCATCGCCCTGGGCGGCGCGCGCCAGCGTCTCGCGCAGTTGCGCAAGCGGCGCCTGCCAGCGCCGGCCGAGTCCGGCCAGGCCGGCACCGGCCAGCATCATGGCCACGCCGGTGCCGGCGGCCGCCGGCCACCAGGCCAGGCGAGGCGCCGTGGCGCTGTCGGCGGCCGGAGTCTGGGGCTGCCACGCCAGCTGCCACACCGGGCCTTGGGCCCCCAGCCTGATGGGCACGCCCGGCAGGGTCTCGGTGGGTGGTGGCGGCAGCACGCCCACCGGGGTGTTGCGGTGCTGCGCCAGTGCGCGCTTGTCCTCGGCCACGTCCGAGGCGGCATCTGCGAAGGCCGCGGGGGCGGCGGACCAGGCCGCCGGCACCGAGCGCAGCAGCCCGTCGGGGCCGACGAGCCAGGCCTGATCGGCGAGGCTGCCCAGGGCGGCGGTCAGCGCCTGCAGCCGGACGCGCCCGGCCAGCACGCCCACCTGGCGGTCGCCGTCGAACACCGGCACCGCGGCAAAGACCTGCCACTCGGCAGGGGCCGGGAGGTAGCGGGCCGCGTCCGACACGGCTGCGGCCGAAGCGCCTGGCGCGCGGCGCACGCGGGCATAGGTCTCGGCCAGGGCCGATGCCGCACCCAGACCCTCCACCAGCGAGGTGGCGAAGTCCGGATCCTTGGCCACGCTGTACACGATGGTGTCGGTGGCCGTGTCGATGAGGAGGAGATCGTCCCAGCCCAGGCTGCGGCGTGTCGTGCGCCAGGCGGGATGCACCTGGGCGTGAAGCTCGGCATAGGGGCCGGCCAGCTCCGCGCGGTCCAGGGTGTCGCGTTCGCCCGCGCCGTGCGGGTTGCGAACCACATAGGCCTGCTGCAGCGCCGCGCTGGCGCGATCGCGCGACCGCACCGCGGGGCCCAGGTCGGGCAAGGGCTGCCGTTCGCCGCGGGTCCACTCCGGTGTGAGCCGGGTGGTCAGCCAGGCCAGCATCTCGTCATGGACGACAGCATCGACGGGTGCCGGCTCCGTGCCGGCCAGCTCGGCCACTGCCTGGGCCAGGCCCTGCACGTCACGCGCCGTGCCGGGCTGGGCGGCCAGGGCGCGCAGGGCGGCCAGCCGCTGGTCGATATCGGACTGCAGGGCCCGGGCGAGCTGGTCGCGCTGACGCTCCTCGTGCGCCTGCCCGGCGGCGGCCGACGTCATGTCGGCAGGGGCCGGGACGGGGGCCAGGGCCAGCGCGGTCAAGGCCAGTGCGGCACCCAGCACGGCGGCGCCGGCGCCCGCGAGCAGCAGCTTCTGGCTCAGGTTCATGCAGGGCTCCGGGTCGGGGGCATGGTCGTGGTGGGGGCTCAGGCCAGGCTGAGTTCGGCGGCCCAGGCTTCCAGCAAGGCCGGCGCGTCGATGACTGCCCAGGGGCGTCCGGTGGGGTCGATGGCGGCGCCCCGGGCGAATTCGGCCAGGGCCGGCGGCAGGCTCGGCGGCACACCGGCCACGGTCTTCACCAGGGTGGGCAGGCCGCGGAAGATCAGGCCGGCCACGCGGTCGCCTTCCCCCCCAACGAGCATATGGCTGCCTGGCCCGGGTTCGGTGGCCTGGGCGGGGTCGAGCCAGCGGGCCAGGTCAAAGACGGGGATCACCGCGCCGTCCACATTGGCGGCCCCCAGCAGCCAGGCCGGGGCGTGGGGCACGTCGGAGAGCTCGATGTCTTCGATCAGGTTGCGCGCCCAGCTGAAAGGGAAGGCCAGCGCCCAGGGGCCGCACAGCACGCCTTGGGCCTGTTCGGCCGTCGCAGCGGACGGGGGTGGAGCGGAGAAGACGTTGGAGCTCACGAAAGCGATGCTGCAGCCAGTTTTGCCTGGCGCAGTGTAGAGGCTTCTCCGATCAGTTGGCGGCCGTGTTCTCGAAGCTGCGCTGGAAGGCGGCGTCGTGCTCGCTGATCACCCGCACCAGTTCGTCCTCGGACAGGGGTTTGGTGAGGTAGGCGTCGCAGCCGGCCAGGGTGCCGCGGATGCGATCGACGGGGCCGGCGCGGCTGGTGAGCATCACCACCACCGGCACCTGGCGGCCCGGCGGCGGCATGCGGCGTTTGATGACCTTGCAGGTCTGGTAGCCGTCCATGCCTTCCATCATCACGTCGAGGAAGACGAACTCGAACTGCTGGCGCTCGATGCGCTCCAGCGCTTCCTCGCCGCTGCGGGCCAGATGCACCTTGAAGCCGAAGCGCTTCAGGCGGGTCTGCATGAAGCGCAGGGCGATGTCGGAGTCGTCCACCACCAGGATGTGGTCGAACTTGTCGTCGCCCGCGACCATCACCGAATTCGAAAAACCGCTGTTGCCGGGGAAGTCAGACGCACCGGCGGGGGCGGTGGATGCTCCGGAGGCGGCAGCCGGCATCGCGTCCAGCGCCAGCGGCTGGGCTGGCGACGGCGCTGCCGCGGCCATCGGCGGCCGGGTGGGCGCGGCCCCCGGTTGGGCCATTTCGTCGAGCAGTCGCAGCACGTTCATCAGGTTGATCGGTCGGGGCAGGCGGGCGATGCCAGGTCCGACGTCGTTGGCGCCGACGAAGAGGCAGCGCTGCAGCTTGCCGGCGCCGCGTACTGCGCTGACGGCCGCCACCTGGTCGCCATCGGCGATCACGATGTCGGCCAGCCTGACATCCTCCACCAGGTCGTACGCCGGCTGCCGGCGCGCCGCCAGGCGGAAGAAGGACTGGAAGGTCGAGCGCTCGAAGGGGCTGAAACCCTGGACGGCCACCCGGTAACGCATGCTCATGAGACTGGGGCTCCTGGCCGGAACCGGGCGCTGACCGTCGGGGCGCTGGGTCCGGCAAAGCGGATGTGGCAATGTTCAGGCCCGCCGCGTCCGGGCGTCAAGCCCGAAAACAGGGGGCGAAACCTCCTCCTTTCGGGGGTGGCCCTGCTCGGCGTACCATGCCTGCTTTCCCTTTTCGGGTTCCTGTCTGCCATGAAATCCACCGACACCCGCACTGTCTACGACTTCGAAGCGCAAGCCATCGATGGCCGGCCCGTGAAGCTGGCCGACTACCGCGGCAAGGTCCTGCTCATCGTCAACACCGCCAGCCAGTGCGGCTTCACGCCCCAGTTCGCCGGGCTGGAAAAGCTCTGGGCGGCCCACGCGGCCCAGGGCCTGGTGGTGCTGGGCTTCCCCAGCAACGAGTTTGGCGGCCAGGACCCGGGCAGCAACGACGAGATCGCAAGCTTCTGCCAAGTGAACTACGGCGTGAGCTTCCCGATGATGAGCAAGATCAAGGTCAACGGCGCCGACGCTCACCCGCTCTACCAGTGGCTCACCGCCGAGGCGCCGGGCCTGCTGGGCACCAAGGCCATCAAGTGGAACTTCACCAAGTTCCTCGTCGACCGCCACGGCCAGGTGCTCAAGCGCTACGCCCCCACCGACAAGCCCGAGGCCATCGAGCGCGACATCGAGGCCGCGCTGGCGGCCGATTGATGGACAGCCGCCCCCGATAATTGAAATGCCCCGTTTCTGAAGGAGACCCCATGTTCCAGCACGTCGATCCCTACGCCGGCGACCCCATCCTGACCCTGAACGAGAACTTCCAGAAGGACCCCCGGCCGGGCAAGATCAACCTGAGCATCGGGATCTACTTCGATGACGCCGGCCGCCTGCCGGTGATGAGCGCGGTGCGCGAGGCCGAGTCGGCCCTGCTGCAATCCATCGGCGCGCGGCCCTACCAGCCGATGGAAGGCGCGGCCAACTACCGCCAGGCCGTGCAGCACCTGATCTTCGGCGCCGACCACGAGGCGGTGAAGAGCGCTCGCATCGCCACCATCCAGACCCTGGGCGGCTCCGGCGGCCTGAAGGTAGGCGGCGACTTCCTCAAGCGCTACTTCCCGCAGTCCGAGGTGTGGGTGAGCGACCCCACCTGGGACAACCACCGGGCGATGTTCGAGGGCGCGGGCTTCACCGTCCACACCTACCCTTACTACGACGCGGCCACCGGCGGCCTGCGCTTCGAGGCCATGCTCGCCGCCTTCCGCGACATGCCCGAGCGCAGCATCGTGCTGCTGCATGCCTGCTGCCACAACCCCACCGGCGTGGACCTCACGCGCGAACAGTGGGCGCAGCTCATCCCGGTGATCCAGTCGCGCCGGCTCATCCCGTATGTGGACATCGCCTACCAGGGCTTCGGTGACGGCATCGAGGAAGATGCCTTCGCGATTCGCGCGCTCGCCGACGCGGGCGTCAGCTTCTTCTGCGCCAGTTCGTTCTCGAAGAGCTTTTCGCTCTATGGCGAGCGCTGCGGCGGCCTGAGCGTGGTCTGTCCCACGGCCGACGAGGCCGCGCTGGTGCTGGGCCAGCTCAAGGCGACCATCCGGCGCAACTACTCCAGCCCGCCCACGCATGGCGGCCAGATCGTCGCGCGCGTGCTGCAGACCCCGGCCCTGCGACAGGCCTGGGCCGACGAGCTCGACGCCATGCGCGCACGCATCCAGGAGATGCGAAAGCGCCTGCACGCCGTGCTGTCGGCCAAGCTGCCGGGGCGCAATGTGGACTACTTCATCACCCAGCGCGGCATGTTCAGCTACACGGGCCTGAGCCCCGAGCAGGTGGACCGGCTCAAGGACGAGCATGGCGTCTACCTCGTGCGCACGGGCCGCATGTGCGTGGCGGGGCTGAACCAGCACAACGTCGAAGCCGTGGCCAACGCGATGGCGGCCGTGCTGGCCAAGTGACGCGGCGGCCTTGAGCTTCTTCCTGCTCAAGCGCTTTGTCAGTTTCGTCGCCACCTTGCTGGCGGCGTCGGTGGTGGTGTTCGCCGTGCTGGAGATCCTCCCCGGCAACGCCGCCGAAGTGCGCCTGGGGCCCACGGCCACGCCCGAACAGGTGGCAGCGCTGTCGGCCCAGCTGGGGCTGGATCGCCCGGCCTTCGCCCGCTACATCGAGTGGGTGGGCGGCTACCTGCGCGGCGACCTGGGGGTGAGCGTCGCCTACGACACGCCGGTGTGGAGCCTCATCGCCGAGCGCCTGCGCGTGAGCCTGCCGCTGGCGCTGCTGGCCATGGGCCTGACGGTGGCGGTGGCGCTGAGCCTGGGCGTGTACGCCGCGGCACGCCACAACCGCCTGGGCGATGTGGGGGTGATGACGCTCAGCCAGCTGGGCCTGGCCATCCCGAACTTCTGGCTGGCCATCGTGCTGATCCTGGTCTTTGCGGTGCACCTGCAGTGGTTCCCGGCGGGCGGCTTTCCGGGCTGGACACACGACGAGGGCGGCAGCCTGTGGGACGGCCTGCAGGCGCTGATGCTGCCGGCCGTGGCGCTGGCGGCCGTGCAGGCGGCCATCCTCGCGCGCTTCACGCGTTCGGCCGTGCTCGACACCCTGCGCGAGGACTACGTGCGAACTGCCCGCGCCAAGGGCCTGAGCCGGCGCGCCACGCTGTGGCGCCATGTGCTGCGCAACGCGATGATCCCGGTCATCACCATCATGGGCCTGCAGTTCGGCAACCTGCTCACCAGCGCCATCGTGGTGGAAAACGTCTTCGTGCTGCCCGGCATCGGCCGCCTGGTGTTCCAGGCCATCGCCAACCGCGACCTTGCCGTGGTGCGTGACGTCATCATGCTGCTGGCCGGCGCGGTCATCCTCATCAACTTCATCGTGGACCTGCTGTATGCCTGGATCGATCCGCGGCTGAAAGGGGGCGATGCATGAGGGCGGCCTTGACGCATCGCAGCTTCATGCTGGGCGCCGTGCTCGCGCTGGCCCTGCTGCTCGCCGCCGGGCTGTCGCTGCTGTGGACGCCCTACCCACCCCACGCCATCGACGTGCCCAACCGCTTCCAGCCGCCCTCGGCCGCGCACTGGCTGGGCACCGACAGCCTGGGCCGCGACATCGCCACGCTGCTGCTGGTGGGCGCGCAGAACTCCATCCTCGTGGGGGTGGTGGCGGTGGGCATGGGCCTGGTGCTCGGCGTGGGCCTGGGGCTGCTGGCCTCGGCGCGTCGCGGCTGGGCGGAAGAGTTCGTGATGCGCCTGTCCGATTTCACCTTCGCCTTCCCCGCGCTGCTCACGGCCATCATGCTCACGGCGGTCTACGGCCCCGGGCTCTTCACCTCCATCATCGCGATCGGCATCTTCAACATCCCGGTGTTTGCCCGGCTCACGCGCGCCGCGGCCAACGCCGTGTGGGCGCGCGACTTCATCCTGGCCGCGCGCGCCTGCGGCAAAGGGGCGGTGCGCATCACACTGGAGCACGTGCTGCCCAACATCGCCTCGGTGATCATCGTGCAGGCCACCATCCAGTTCGCCACGGCCATCCTGGCCGAGGCCGCACTGTCCTACCTGGGCCTGGGGACCCAGCCGCCCCAGCCCTCATGGGGGCGCATGCTCAACGAGGCGCAGACGCAGATGTTCCAGGCGCCGCAACTGGCGCTCTATCCTGGCGTCGCCATCGCGCTGTCGGTGCTGGGGCTGAACCTGCTGGGCGATGGGCTGCGCGACCTGCTCGACCCCCGTCTTGCGAGGCAGCGATGAGCACCAGCCTGCTGGAGGTGCGCGATCTGCGCGTGACGCTCAACACCTCACGCGGGCCGGCCGATGCCTTGCGGGGCCTGAGCTTTGCGCTCGACCGCGGCGAAACGCTGGGGGTGGTCGGTGAGTCGGGCTGCGGCAAGAGCATGCTGGCGCTCACGCTGATGGGTCTCCTGCCCGAGGGGGCGCGTGTGTCGGGCTCGCTGCGCTTCGAGGGCCGCGAGCTGCTCGCGCAGGACGAAGCCGCCTGGTGCCGGCTGCGCGGCGACCGCATCGCGATGGTCTTCCAGGAGCCCATGACGGCGCTGAACCCCCTGCACACGATCGGCCGCCAGGTGGCCGAGCCGCTGCGCCTGCACCGCGGCCTGGACGCAGTGGCCGCCCGCGCCGAGGCGCTGCGCCTGCTGGAACAGGTGCGATTGCCCGAGGCCGCGCGGCGGCTCGATGCCCACCCGCACCAGCTCTCGGGCGGCCAGCGCCAGCGTGTGGTGATCGCCATGGCCCTGGCCTGCCAGCCCGACCTGCTGATCGCCGACGAACCCACCACCGCACTGGACGTGACGCTGCAGCGCGAGATCCTGCAGCTCATTGCCGACCTCGTGGCCGATCGCCACATGGCGCTGATGCTGATCTCGCACGACCTGGCCGTGATCGCCCGCAACGTGCGCCGCGTGATGGTGATGTACGGCGGCCTGGGGGTGGAGCAGGGGCCGGCGGGCGAGGTGCTGCACCGGCCCATGCACCCCTACACCCGCGGGCTGCTGGCGGCGCGCCCTCGGCTGGGTGCGGCGCGCGGTGAACGCCTGCAGACCATCCCCGGCCGGGTACCGGAGCTGGTGGACCTGCCCACGGGGTGCCCGTTTGCCGACCGGTGCGCGCACCGGGAAGCGGTCTGCGAAGCGCCTCCCAGCATGCGGCCGGTGGCGGAGGGTCATGAGGTGGCCTGCCTGCGCTGGGAAACGCTCGGCCCCAAAGGCTGAGGATGGACAGCCCGGATCTCATGCAAAGACCACTCCTTCCACAGACCGTCCGCTCGGCCATGAAGCACTGGGCCGCGCTGCTGTTCGGCATCTTGCCGCTGGCCGGTGGTGCCGCGCCCCTCGATGCCGCCGTCAGCAAGAGCTACTTCGCCAACTGGCGCGGGCAGCCCTATTACTGCCCCAATGGCAACTGCCTGGCCCATGGGCGGCGCGACATCGCGCAGGCCGATCGCGCCAGCTTCCGCCCGGTGTCCGAGATGTATGCGCTCGATCGGCACCGTGTCTACTACGAAGGCCGGGAGGTGCACGGTGCCGACCCCCGGACCTGGACGGTCCAGGGCCGCTGGCACGGCCGCGACCACCAGCACCTCTACATCCGCCGCTTTCGCATCGACGAGGTCGATGCCGGTTCGGCACGCTACCTGCCGCGCCATTACGTGCTCGATGAGCGTCACGTGTACTACGGCGAGTTCGATCAGGCGCCTCCCCATGTGCACCGCCTGGAGGGGGCGCAGCCGGGGGCCTTCCGCTTCGTTCTCGACGGGGTGGACACCCTGGCACGTGACGACCGCAGCCTCTACGCCGGCGCCGTCCGCTTGCCGCTGGCCCTGGCGCCTGATTTCCAGCCGCTGTGGCGGGGGGCCGGCTTTGCCCTGGTGTTCATGAACCAGGGCGAGCTGCACACGCTGGGCGGATCGCGCACGCCGGGCCCTGATGCGCTGGCGCGCCGCCTGGGCGCTGTCACGCTGGCCGAAGGGATCGTGCGCTATCCCGGTGCCACCCGCTACGAGGGCAATTCGCTGTGGGGGCTGGTCAACAGGCGCCACCTCGTCGTGCCGCACGAGGGCGAGCTGCGTGTCGTGCGCGACGGCGTGAAGGAGATCCGCCTGCTCGAGCAAGGGGCCTTCCATGTGGTGGCCGATGGGCGCTTGCTGTTCCGCCCGCCCAAGGGAGGCGACCTGGTGGACCTGGGAAGCGCCGAGGGCGACCTGCAACTCCTCGACATGTGGACGGTCCGCAACGGGGGGCGCACCTACCGCCACGGACAGCCGGTCGGGGCACCCGATGCCCCGCGGTCGCCGGCACATTGAAGGCCTTCCACCATGACCCTGCTCGACGTTGCCCACCTCACCCGACGCTACCGCCTGCCGCGCCAATCGCTGTGGCAACCGGCTGAGGAGGTGCTGGCGCTCGACGACGTGAGCCTGCGCATCGAGGCCGGTCGCAGCCTGGGCGTGGTGGGCGAGTCGGGCTCGGGCAAGTCCACGCTGGCGCGGCTCGTGATGGCGCTGGAGCGGCCCACGGCGGGCACGGTGACGCTGCTGGGCCGGGACCTGCACCGCCTGCCGCCCGCCGAACTGCGCCGCGCGCGACGGGATGTCCAGATGGTCTTCCAGGACCCCTACGGCTCGCTCGACCCGCGCCAGACGGTGGGCCGCATCGTGGCCGAGCCGCTGTCGGTGATGGACGAGGTGGGCGCCGACGAGCGCCGCGCGCGGGTGGCCCAATCGCTGGAGGCCGTGGGCCTGCGCGCGGCGGACATGGCCAAATACCCGCACGAGTTCTCGGGCGGGCAGCGCCAGCGTATCGCCATTGCCCGCGCCCTGGTGACGCGGCCCCAGCTCATCGTGGCCGACGAGCCGGTCAGCGCGCTGGACGTGTCGGTGCAGGCGCAGGTGCTCAACCTGATGCGCGACCTGCAGCGCGACTTCGGCGTGACCTACCTCTTCATCAGCCACGACCTGGCGGTGGTGGAGTACCTCTGTGACGAGGTGGTGGTGATGCAGCACGGCCGCATCGTGGAGCGGGGCGACACGGCCGCCGTCTTCCATGCGCCGCAAGCGGCCTACACCCGCACCCTGCTCGAGGCCGTTCCGACGCTGTGAGGAGCGGCTGCGATTGCCCGGGTGCGGCATTCATGGTGGAATGGCAGCGCAGGTTTTCCTTCCCCTTCGTTCGAGGAGTGTCTCCATGAAGTGGCATCTTCGCCTCGTGGCCATCCTGGCCCTGAGTGCCCTGGCGCTGGGCGCCTCCGCGCAGTCGCGCAAGGACAGTGTCGTGATCGGCATGACGCTGGAGCCGCCGGGCCTGGACCCCACGACCGCCCCGGCCGCGGCCATCGGCGAGATCGTCCACTACAACATCCTCGAAGGCCTTACCAAGGTGCGCATGGACGGCACCGTGGGCCCGCTGCTGGCCGAAAGCTGGACCCTCTCGCCCGACGGGCGCAGCTATGTCTTCAAGCTGCGGCGCGGCGTGAAATTCCACGATGGCGAGGACTTCGACGCGTCGGACGTGAAGTTCAGCTTCGAGCGCGCCAAGGCCGAGGGCAGCACCAACAAGGCCAAGAAGGCGGTCTTCGACAACATCACGCGCATCGACACCCCGGATGCCCACACCGTCATCCTCACGCTGGACAAGGCCGATGGCACCATGCTCTTCCGGCTGGGCGAGAACACCGCGGTGATCCTCGACCCCAAGAGCGCGGCCACCACCAGCACCCGCCCCATCGGCACCGGCCCCTTCAAGTTCGACAACTGGGCCAAGGGCTCGGCCGTGACGATGAGCAAGTGGCCGGGCTACCGCGATGCGGCCAATGTGCGTCTGAACCGCGTGACCTTCCGCTTCATCAACGACCCGGCCGCCCAGGTGGCCGCGCTGCTGGCCGGCGACGTGGACGCCATCCCGCGTTTCCAGGCCTCGCAGAGTGTCGGCCAGTTCCGCAACGACAAGCGCTTCGACGTGACGGTGGGCGGCACCGAGGGCAAGACCCTCGTCAGCATCAACAACCGCCGCAAGCCGTTCGACGACGTGCGCGTGCGCCGCGCCGTGGCCCACGCGATCGACCGCAAGGCCCTGATCACCGGCGCGATGGACGGCTTCGGCACGCCCATCGGCAGCCACATGGTGCCCAGCGATGCCGGCTATGTGGACCTCACCGGCATGTACCCCTACAACCCCGAGCGCGCCCGGGCGCTGCTGAAGGAAGCCGGCGTGGCCGGGCCGATCAACGTCACCCTCACGCTGCCGCCGCCGGCCTATGCGCGGCGGGGCGGCGAGATCATCGCCGCCCAGCTGGCCCAGGTGGGCATCAACGCCAGGATCGAGAACGTCGAATGGGCCCAATGGCTGTCGGGCGCCTTCAAGGGCAACTTCGACCTGACCATCATCAGCCATGTCGAGCCGCTGGACCTGGCCATCTACGCCAACCCCGACTACTACTTCGGCTACGACTCCAAGGCCTTCCGCGACCTGCTCGCGAAATTCAACGAAACCACCAACGAGGCCGGCCGCCTGGCCCTGCTGGGCGACATGCAGCGCCTGCTCGCCACCGATGCGGTCAATGCCTTCCTCTTCCAGCTGCCCCACATCGCCGTGAGCCGCCGCGGCCTGCAGGGCATCTGGAGCAGCTCGCCCATCTTCGCCAACGACATGGGGGCCGTGCGGTGGCAGTGAAGTCCTTGACACTGGTTGGCCACCTGTGCGCCGTGGCCCTGGGGCTGGCGGCGGGATCCGTTGCGGCGCAGGCGGGCCGCTTTCATCAGGTGGAGACGCTCAGCACGGTGTCCTCGGCGTCCGAGTACGCCCGGCTGGCACGATTGGCCCATGACACCTGCAATGCCGTGCTGCGCGCGCAGGGGCGGGCGCCCGTGCCCTTTCCGAGTCTGCCCGAGCCCCTGGTGATCGAGCGGGTGTGGACTCTCAGCGACGGGCGCGATTTCGTCTTGCGCAAGCTCGAGCGCAGCATCGAACCGGGTGAGTCCGAGGAGGGTTGCAACACCCGCCTGGGCTGGAGCGAGCGCACCGTCATTCATCGCAATGGCCGTACCGTGGCGGTGTTCCGCGATAGTGCGGGGCAGCGCGAGATCGATCGGCAGTATTCCGTGGGCCCCTGGGACCCGCCCCACACAGCGCCGCTGGCGGCGTATGAGCGGGTGGTCGAGGTGCAGGGCCTGCGTCTGCGCTGCGGCGATCCGAGCCGCGCTGGGCTGGGTCAACCGATCCCCAATGCGCAAGTCTCAGAGGCTTGCACTGCCGTGCCGCCGGTGCGCTTTCGCGACGAGTTCGGACACGATCTGGTGCTCCAATCCCAGGCCAGCTTCCAATTCTTCGAGGGCCGTGGCGGGCGTTTCACCGTGAGCCAGCGACCCCAGGGCTTCCGGCTTGTCCAGCCCGACCCCTCGGCCTGGCAGCCCGAAACGTATCTGCGCGACTGATTGCCTTGATGACTGCCCTGCACAACCTGTCCGCCACTGAACTGCTGGCTGCCTACGCCACCGGTGCGCTCTCACCCGTCGAGGCGACTCGCGCCGTCATCGCCCACATCGAACGCTGGGAGCCGCACCTGAAAGCCACCTACGCCTTCGACCCGGAAGGGGCGATGGCGATGGCGCGGGCCTCGGAGGCCCGCTGGCGCCGCGGTGAGGCGCTGGCGCTCGACGGTGTGCCGGTGATGATCAAGGAGAACATCGCCACCCGCGGTGTGCCCACGCCCCTGGGCACGGCAGCCACCGAACTGGTGCCGGCCGACGCCGACGGCCCCCCTGCCGCGCGGCTGCGCGAGGCCGGCGCGGTCTTCCTGGGCAAGACCACCATGCCCGACTACGGCATGCTGTCCTCGGGCCTGTCGAGCTTCCACCCGCTCACGCGCAACCCCTGGGATCTGCGCAAGAACCCCGGCGGCTCCAGCGCGGGCGCGGGGGCCGGCGTCGCCGCCGGCTACGGCCCGCTGCACGTGGGCACCGACATCGGCGGCTCGGTGCGCCTGCCGGCGGGCTGGTGCGGCATCGTCACGCTCAAGCCCAGCCTCGGGCGCATCCCCATCGACCCGCCTTACCCGGCGCGCGTGGCGGGGCCCATGACCCGTACCGTGGCGGACGCCGCGCTGATGATGGGCCCCCTGAGCCGCCCCGATGCGCGCGACCACATGAGCCTGCCCTGGCAGGACATCGCCTGGCAGAACCTGGAGCGCGACGTGAAGGGCCTGCGCATCGGCCTGCACCTGGATGCCGGCTGGGGCACGCCGGTGGCCCCCGAGGTGCGCGAGGCCATCGTGGCGGCCGCCCGCGCCTTCGAGGCGGCCGGCGCCATCGTCGAGCCGCTGGGCCCCTGGTGTGACCGCGCCATGATCGAAGGGGTGGACCGCTTCTGGCGCACGCGTTTCTGCATCGAGCTGCGCAAGCTCAGTATCGACCGCCGGGAACGCATCCTGCCCTTCATCCGCACCTGGGCCGAGGGTGGCGGAGGCTGGAGCGGCGAAGACCTCTTCGAAGCCTACAGCCAGACCCTGGCCATCCGCAAGGCCACGGTGGACGCCACCCAGCCCTACGACTACGTGCTCTCGCCCACGGCGCCCATGGTGGCCTTCGACGCCGAGCTGCCCTGTCCGACGAACGACGTCACGCGGCCCTTCGACCACATTGCCTTCACGCTGGCCTACAACATGAGCGAACAGCCGGCCGCGTCGGTCAATGCCGGCTACACCGCCGAAGGCCTGCCCATCGGCCTGCAGATCGCCGGACGGCGCTTCGACGACCTGGGCGTGCTCCAGATGGCGCGGGCCTGGGAACGCCTGCGCCCGGCCCAGCGGCCCTGGCCCATGCCGCCGGCTTGACGCCATGCAAGACCGCCGCGGCTGCCCGGTGAGCACCGCCAGCAACGCGGCGCTGGATCACGTCGAGCAGGCCCTGTGGCGCCTGTCCTCTTTCTACGGCGACCCGCTGGGCGACCTGGATGCCGCCAGCGCCGCCGACCCCGGCTGGATGCTGCCGCAGGTGATGCGTGCGGGCTTCCTGCTTTCGCTCACCGAACGCCCTCTGCTGGCGCCGGCACGCGAGGCCCTCGACGAGGCGGCACGCTGCCACGGCAACGAACGCGAGCAGGCCCACCTGGGTGCCGCGCAGCGGGCCCTGGCCGGCGACTGGCAGGGCGCCTGCGAGCTGTGGGAGCGTGTGCTGCTGGACCACCCCTGCGATCCCCTCGCCCTGCAGCTGGCCCATCTCTTCGACTTCTATCGCGGCGATGCCCGTGAACTGCGGCTGCGTGTGGCCCGCGTGTTGCCGCAGTGGTCGCACGACGATGCGCTCTATCCCTATGTGCTGGGGATGTACGCCTTCGGCCTGGAGGAGAACCATCTCTACCCGCAGGCCGAGGCCGTGGGCCGCGAGGCCCTGGACGGTGGGGCCCGCGTGCCCTGGGCCGTGCATGCCGTGACCCATGTGATGGAGATGCAGGGACGCCATGACGACGGCCGCGCCTGGCTGCAGTCGCAGCGCCGCAACTGGTCGGAAGACGACAACGGCCTGCGCGGCCACAACGCCTGGCACCTTGCGCTGTTCCACCTGGAAGCGATGGACCTGGACGGCGCCCTGCGGGTCTACGACGGCGAAGTGGCCCCGCTCATTGAGGGCGGCCTCACGCTGCAACGCCTGGACGCGGCGGCCCTGTTGTGGCGTCTGCAACTCCTGGGTGCTGACGTGGGCTCACGATGGCAAGCGCTCGCCGCACGATGGGCGCGGGAAACCGATGCCATCGGACACTATGCCTTCAACGACGCGCATGCCCTCATGGCCCGCCTGGGCGCCGGGGACGTGAGCGGTGCCGAAGCCCTGCTGGCGCAAGTGATCGACCAGGCCCAGACCCAGCCGGGACTCAACCGCGCCATGGCCCAGGAGGTGGGCCTGCCGCTGATGCGCGGGCTCATCGCCTTCGCCCGACAGGACTGGGACACGGCCGTGACACATCTCGCCCCGCTGCGCGCCGTGGCACATCGCTTTGGCGGTAGCCATGCGCAGCGCGATCTCATCGACCTCACGCTGATGAGCGCTTGCGCACGCGGCGCCCACCGCTCGCTCGGCCGTGCGCTGCTCAACGAACGGGTGTTGGCCAAGGGCCCCACGCCGCAGGTGGTGCATTGGCGGTCCCGTCTGGGCTAGACCCAGGGCTGGGGCAGGCCCTGCTGTTCGAACACGCGCTGGATGGCCGGCCGCGCCAGGCCGCGCTGCAGATAGGGCGCCAGGTGCGGCAGTGTGCGCGCCGGGCGCTTGAAGTTGCGCGTCCAGCGGCACAGCATCAGGGCATAGGCATCCACGGCGGTGTAGGTGTCCCCCAGCAGCCAGGGCTGGCCGTGCCGCGCGAGTTCGGCATCGAGCTGGTCGATCAGCGTGCCCACCTTGGCCTCGGCGGTCTGCTTCACCTCGGCCACCGCACCCGGTGTGCTGGCCCAGCGTTCGGGGTAGAAGTAGACGATGAGCGTGGCCTGCAGCGTGTTGGTGAGCCACATCAGCCACTTGTAGAAGTGCGCCCGCTCGGGGGTGCCCAGCGCGGGTGCCAGGCCGGCCTGCGGGTGGGTGTCGCACAGGTGCAGGCTGATGGCCGCGGTCTCGTACAGGACCAGGTCGCCGTCGACCAGCACCGGGATCAGCCCGTTGGGATTGAGCTTCAGGTACTCGGGCGACTTGTGGGCGTTCTTCGTGCGGTCCACCAGCAACAGTTCGTAGGGCGCGCCCAGCTCCTCCAGGAGGATGTGGGGCGCCATCGAAGCGGTGCTGGGGTAGTGGTGCAGTTGCAGCATGGGTCGGTCCCTCGTGAAAGCGTCGTGCGCATTGTGAGGCGAACGACGCCGCGAGGGATCACTGCGGGGCCAGGAACTGCTGGAAGAACCCGCGGATCAGGGCGGTGCAGAAGGGCGGGACCAGCGTGCCGTGGTACTGGGCCGTGGCGTTCGCGCCAGCAGCTGCTTTCGCGTCTTGGAATGCGTTGTAGATGTCGCTGCCCACGGTGGTCACGTCTTCCAGGTCAAAGCCGATCGCCTGCAGCGGGGCTTGCATGCGGCTGTTCAGGTCGGCCAGCATCACCGGCTGGTTGATGGCGAAGAACACCGTAGGATCTTGCGCACCCGAGCACATGGCCACTGGTCGGGTGGGCGTCCAGCCCAGCAGGGTGTTGCGCGCCATCGCACGGCGGAAGCCGTTGTTGGGGTTGTTCACGTAATCCTGTCGGTAGCTGTCGAGGATCAGGCCATCGGGGTAGGTGCTGTTCTGGAAGAGCTTGACCGTCAGGGTCGGGTCCGCTGGCAGCCGGCCCAGGCCGATCAACTCGTTGACGCTGGAGCTGCTGGGCAGGAGTGATTCGATGGTGGCTGCGTAAGCCGCGTTGTAGGCCTGGGCGGTGCTGGTGTACACGTCCCCATAGGAGCGCTGGTAGCTGGTGAGCAGCAGCGGCGTGAAGAGCACGGCGCCGGCATTGATCACTTGGTCCTCGTTGATCAGGCGCCCGAACTCGGCCAGGTTGTAGGGCCCGGCCATCGGGCCCGAGGCCGTCACCGGAAACTCGGTGGCATGATCACGCTGCAGCGTGCGGTGGGTGGCCATCGCCACGTGGCCGCCTTGCGAGTAGCCGGTGACGAACAGCGCCCCGGTGGGCTGCGGGCCGCCCGCCACCTGCAGCGCACGGCGCGCGGCGCGCAGGCCATCGACCATGTCCACCGCCTGGGCCTCGGCGTTCAGATAGGGGTGCCAGGTCTGGCTGGAGCCGGTGTAGCCCAGGTAGTTGGGGGCCACCACGATGTAGCCCTGCGCAGCGAACATCGCCAGCACGAGCTGGGTTTCGCCGTCGGCGAGGCTGGCCATGTTCTTGCCGCTGTCCACGCTCGTGCCGTGGGCGTAGAGCACCACCGGGCGCGCGCCGGAACAGGCGGCTGAAGCGCCGCTGGGCACCAGCACCCCGGTGGTGGCCTCGGCCTCGCGGCCGCGCGGGTCGCGCGTGACGTAGCGCACCTGGTGGGCGACCACGCCGCACTGTGCGGTGCCTGACAAGGCCTGCAGACCAGAGGCCTGTGTGCCGGCATCGATCTGCTCCGCACTCAGGCCGCCCACGACGCTGGCCGAGACGACCGCGCCGCGCGGGGCGTCGCCCCCGCCGCCACAGGCCGACAAGAGCAGGAGGGTGGCAGCCGCCAGGGCGCCCAGGGGTCTCGACAAGGTCATGAAGGGCCTTTCAGGCAAGGGAGGTTGCAGGAGCGGTTGGGGAGTCCGAAAACGAACGATCGTTCGATAAGGGTCGACGCACTATAGGGAGCGCCGCAGCGCACATCCACCGGGCAAAACCCGCGTCCGGGTGTGTCCTAGGACGCTTGGCCCCGCAGGGTCTGGGTGCATCGCCCACGGCCGACCCGGCTCGCCGCGCTGCGTTCCCACAATGCCGGGATGACCACCCTCGTCTGGTTCAAGCGCGACCTGCGCATGCACGACCACGCGCCCTTGTCGGCCGCCGCACAGGCCGGGCCGGCGGTGGGGCTCTACGTCATCGAGCCCGCGTGGTTGGCCAGCCCGGAATGCGACGCTCGCCATGTCGACTTTGTGCTGCAAGGGCTGGCGCGGCTGCGCACGCGGCTGGCCGCCAGGGGTTTGCCGCTGCTGGTGGAGCACGGCGCGATGACCGAGGTGCTGGAGCGCCTGCGGCGGCGTCTGGGTGTGGCGCGTCTGTTCAGCCACGAGGAAACCGGCCCGGGCTGGACCTACGACCGGGACCGTGCCGTGGCCGCCTGGTGCCGTGCGCAGGGTGTCGTGTGGCAGGAGTGGCCGCAGACCGGCGTGGTGCGGCGCCTGCGCTCGCGCACCGGCTGGGCGGCGCGCTGGGCCGCACGCATGAACGCGCCGGCATGCGCCGAGCCGCCAGGCTTCACCGCCCCCCCGCTGGACCTGCCCGAGCTGCCCACGCTGGCAAGCCTGGGCCTTGCGCCCACCCGCGTGCCGCTGCCCGAGGCCGGTGAGGATGCCGCACTCGCCACCCTCGACGATTTCCTGCAACGCCGGGGCCGGCACTACCGGCGCGAGCTCTCCAGCCCGCTCAGTGCCGACACTGGGTGCAGCCGCCTGAGCGCCCACCTGGCCTTCGGCATGGTGTCGATGCGCCGGGTGCACCAGGCCACCGAGGCGCGCATCGCGGCGCTGCAGGCCGAGGGCGACGACGCCTCGCGGCGCTTTGCGCATGCGTTGCGCGGTTTTGCCGGCCGCCTGCGCTGGCACTGCCACTTCATGCAGAAGCTCGAGGACGAGCCCGAGATCGAGTGGCGCAACTTCTCGCGCGCCTGCGACGGCCTGCGCGAACCGGGCTTCGACCGCGCGCGCTTCGACGCCTGGTGCCAAGGCCAGACCGGCTACCCCATGGTGGACGCCTGCATGCGCTCGCTGGTGGCCACGGGCTGGCTGAACTTCCGCATGCGCGCCATGCTGGTGAGCTTTGCAGCCTACCACCTGTGGCTGCACTGGCGCGAGCCGGGCCTGCACCTGGCGCGCCAGTTCCTCGACTTCGAGGCCGGCATCCACTGGAGCCAGATGCAGATGCAGTCGGGCACCACCGGCATCAACACCCTGCGCATCTACTCGCCCACCAAGCAGGCGCGCGACCACGATCCGCAGGGCGTGTTCATCCGCCGCTGGGTGCCCGAACTCGCCCGCCTGCCGCTGCCCTTCCTGGCCGAGCCCTGGATGGCACCCCCCGAGGTGCAGCGCGCGGCGGCTTGCGTGATCGGCCGCGACTACCCGGCGCCCATCGTGGATGCCACGCAAGCCGTGGCCCAGGCGAAAGACCGCCTCTATGGGCTGCGCCGCCAGCCCGAAGCCCGAGTCGAGGCCGATGCCATCCAGTCGCGCCACGGTTCGCGCAAGAGCGGCCTGCCTCCCACGACGAAGCGCGCCCGCACGAGCCGGGCCCCATCACCGGGCGATCTGCAGCGCGACCTGTTTGCCGACGAAGCCACCTCATGAGCGCTGACCTCCCCGATACGTGGCCCTCCACGCTGCAGGCCGCCCGCACGCGCCTGGCGGCCGTGCGCCCGGCCGAGTACGCCCGCAGCCGCAACCACCTCGACGGTGCGGTGACCCGGCTGTCGCCCTATGTCACGCACGGCTTCCTGCACCTGCCCGAGGTGCTCGCGGCCGTTGTCGCACGCCATCGGCTCGACCTGAACCACAAGTTCGTCCAGGAACTGGGCTGGCGCGCCTACTTCCACCATGTGTGGCACCACGATGGCGAACGCATCTTCGCCAGCCTGCATGACGGGGTGCTGCCCGAGGCGGCCTACGCGCGCACGTTGCCGCGTGACCTCCGCGAGGGCGCCACCGGCGTGCCCGTCATCGACACGGCGGTGCGCACGCTCTACGCCACCGGCTGGCTGCACAACCATGTGCGGATGTGGCTTGCGTCCTACGTGGTGCACCTGCGCAAGGTGCACTGGCGCGCCGGGGCCGACTGGCTGTTCGCCCACCTGATCGACGGCGACCTCGCCAGCAACCACCTGAGCTGGCAATGGGTGGCCGGCACCGGCAGCCACAAGCCCTACCTCTTCAACGCCGACAACGTGGCCCGTTACGCGCCGCCCGGCTCGCCCTGGCTCAGCCCCGGCAGCGTCATCGACACGAGTTACGAGGCCCTGGACCGGCTGGCTCGCCAGGCGGCGCCGGTGCCCGGGCCCGGTGGCGAAGGCCTCGCGGAGCCGGACTCCCAGACCACCCCACCCGGCGATCTCTTCGATCCCCTGGACCCCGCGCGGGTGCAAGGCCGCACGGTGTGGATCATGCACCCCTGGTCTCTGGGGCCGGTGCCAGACGACCTGCCGCCCGACACCCTTTGCCTGGGCTGGTGGCCGGCCTCGTTCCACGGCCGCTGGCCCTGGAGCGAGCGGCGCTGGCGCTTTGTCGGCGACCGCCTGCGCGCGGCCTGCGAGGCCGTGTGGTGGGCCGATGCCAGCGACCTTGCCCGGGCGCTGGCCGGCGCCCGACGTGTGGACGGCTGGTCCGACCCGCATCTGGGCCCCGCGCCTTGGTCGCTGAGGGCGGCGCCCTCGCTTTTCGGCGAGCCGGGGCGGCGTTGCCGCTCCTTCTCGCAGTTCTGGCAGCAAGTCACCCGCGGGCGGGCCGGCCTCGACGAGCTGCCCGGACTCACCAGCGTCCGGCGGCAGGCCGATCTGTTCTAGGCGTCCACTGCGGCGCTGCGCTCGCTCATCTCGGCCTCGATGCGTCGCATCAGATCGGCCAGGGTCTTGCCGGGTTCGTCGCGGAAGCGCTCGTCCAGGGGGTCGAGGTGCTCGATCCGGTCGATGCGGAAGGAGCGGAAGTCCTCGCGCGTTTCGCACCAGGCCGTGAGCGTCCACACCCGGCCCCAGTAGGTGCAGGCCAGCGGGCGCACCACGCGTTCGCTCGCCTGGTCCTTCAGGTCACGGTAGCGCAGGCGCAGCTTGTGGCGCTGCTCGGCGGCATGCTGGGCCGATTCGAGGTGCGCGCGCGTGGTGGCGTCGATGGCCACCTCGGGGGCATACAGCGGCACGCTTTCGGCAGCCGCCCGCTCCAGGCCCGGCAGGACGGCCAGGATCTTGCTCAAGGCGCCTTCGGCACCTCGCGCCAGGCGTGGCCCCATCCAGCCCTGGGCCATGCGCACGGCGGCCACCAGGGCCTGCGCCTCGGTGGCGGTGAACATCATCGGGGGCAGGTCGAAGCCCGCGCCCAGGCGGTAGCCCACACCGGCCTCGCCCTCGATGGGCACACCCTGGGCCTGCAGGTCGGCCACGTCGCGGTAGATGGTGCGCTCGGACACCTCCAGCCGCTGCGCCAGCCACGCCGCCGTGGACAGGCGGCGCCCGCGGATCAGCTGCACCAGTTCAAACAGACGGTCGGCACGTCGCATGGGGTGATCCTACGCCGGTGCGAACCGGCCTGTGCCTCGCGAAATGAACCTCATCTGTCCTCCTCCTGCGCAAGCCGAGCATGCTGCGCCCAGGCTCCTGACAACGTGGTGGCAGGAGGGGCGAGGGCCGCACAAGTCCCCACTCGAAAGATTCGCTTACGCCACCGAGCGCCTGGGCGTCTAGAGTGGGGAGTTATGTCGACGTTTCCCACTCACCCTTTGTCACCGCGCTGGCTGGCGCCGCTGGCCCTGTTCGCCGTGCTGGCCGGCTGCGCCACGCCCGACATCCGCGGCGTCTCCAGCTTCCGTGTCCCACCCGGCAACGTGCCGCCGGTGGGGCAATGCGCCATCTGGTACCCGGGCCTGCCGGCGAGCCACCAGCCGCCGGCCATGTCGTGCAACAAGGCCCATGCCGATGCCGAGACCTGGGGCGGCGTGGTGATCTGGGCCGAAACGGCCGCCGCGCGCCGCAGCGGCGAGGTGGCCTATATGCGCTACGGCAACCATGGCCTCAACGGCATCCCGCCCGGGATGCTCCCGCCGCCCGGCCGCTGCCGCCTGTGGCTGCCCGACCGGACCGCCGGCCAGCAGCCCCCGCCGGCCGATTGCCGCCGTGTCGAGGCCCAGCAGCGCACCAGTGGGGGGCGGGTGCTCTACATGCCGGCCAGCGATATTCGATGAGTGTGTACCCACACAGATTTGTCTGCCTGTCCTGATGTTGCACTGCGGGTTGATCCGGACTTGAGCAGAGTCACTTCTGTGCCGAAATGACACACGTGTGCTGGAACCCATGGAAACAGGAGGACGATCACCGTGCAGACCGCCGCTGCTGACAGCCTGCTGCGGGGTTGGCGCGACGACCTCCTGAGCGGCCGCCTCAGCCTGGCCGGTTTCCGTCAGGCGGTCACGGCCCATGTCCTGCAGCAGATCCGCTGCAGCGAAGTCAGCATCTGGCACTTCACCGGCCCGGTGGGCCAGCGCCGTTTGGTCTGCGTGGCCGCCAACAGCCAGGCCGACGGCTGGCATCAGCGCCCCTACGACGACCTGCTCGAGTCGCAGTTCGGCGACTACTTCGACGAGCTCTCCCGCACCCGTATCGTCCGCTCCGACGACGCCTGGGCCGACCCGCGCCTGGCCGGTTTCCGTGACACCCTCGTCGAGCGCGACGTGCAGTCCCTGCTGGACGTGAGTTTTGCCGTCAATGGCCACATCTACGGCGTGATCTGCTGCGAACAGGCCGGCCACACCCGCACCTGGACGGCGACCGAAACCCAGTGGCTGCGCAGCTTTGCCACCGCACTGAGCACCCAGATCGCCCGCGCGCGTGGGGCCGATCAGTGGGAGAAGCCGTTGCCGGTGGGGTGATGGTGCGGTGAGAGAGCGGCGCTGCGCTGGCAAGTGAAAAGGCCGGCGCCCCGAAGAGCGCCGGCCCGGCCTTGGCTCAGGAGCAGCGTCAGTTCCAGCTGGAAGCGATCACCCCGCCCAGCGAGCTCTGGTAGTTCGGCGGCAGCGTGGTTTGCCCTGCGGCCGGCGGTGCAAACGAAGCCATCGCGTCCACCAGCGCCTGCACCTGGGTCGAAGCCAGCGTCTGGCCGTTGGCCAGTTGCAGCGTCTCGATCTTGTAGGCGTCGCTGCTGTACCAGCTGTTCACGGTGATGCGGTCGGTGGTGCCGATCACCGACACCACCAGCGAGCTGCCACTGCGCTGGAACCAGAGCTGGTCGGCGGCAATGTCGCTGCCCCATTCGATGCGGTCGGCTGAGCCGCCGCAGTCAAGGAGGGAGTCCTGGCCGTCGCCGCGGCCGAAGCGGTAGACGTCGTTGGAGGTGGAGCTGTAGTCGTGCAGGGTTTCGTTGCCGGCGCCACCGATGTAGATGTCGTCGCCAGAGTGTCCGAAAAGGGAGTCGTTACCAGCGCCGCCGATGAGGGTGTCGTTCCCGTCGCAGCCGTACAGCTTGTCATCGCCACCGCCACCGTCAATGGTGTCATCACGCTCAGTCCCGTAAACGGTGTCCGCCCCGGCTGTGGTTCGCAACGTCTCCGCTCTCATGCGTGCGATATCCCAGACAGAACCGTCCGCGAACTCGATGAACTCCACGGCACGGCCGGCGTTGACAGAGCCCATGCTCTGGAACATGCCCAAGACAGCGATCGATTCCCCAGAGTTCAGCCGGATCAGGAGAGACTGACCATCGTTTCGAAGCATGACATCGTCCTGGGAGATATTGCCCTCCAGCACGACACGGTCCGTGCCTCCCCAGTCTTGAATCATGTCGTGACCGTCGCCACGCCCAAACCGATACACGTCGCTGGACAGGGCACTGTAGTCGTACAGACTGTCGTTGCCCGCACCGCCGACGTAGGTGTCGCTGCCGTTGCCACCGTACAGCGCATCGTTGCCTTCACCACCGTCGATCCAGTCGTTTCCTTCCCCGCCATCCAGCCAGTCATCCCCCAAGCCTCCAAGAAGGACGTCATCGCCGCTGTCGCCAAAGAGCTGGTCTCTGCCTGCACCCCCGATCAGCGTGTCATTGCCATGCATCCCGAGCAGACGATCGTCGCCAGTACCACCGTCGATCCAGTCGTCCGTGTCAAACCCGACGACCCAGTCTTGTCCATCCGTCGTCTTGAGAAGTTCGCTACGAATGCGCTGCTGGTCCCACACCACACCATTGGCGAAGGAGATCGTTTCGATACTTCGCCCTGCAACCATCGCACCTGAACCCGTGTCGCGCACGCCGGCAACCGTAAGCTGCTCTCCCGAATCCAGGTAAAGAACAATGTTCGAGCCGTGGGTGTACAGCGTCACGTCGCTCTCGGAAATGCCGGCACCCAACTCGATGCGGTCGGTGCCCCCGTGGTCGACAATGTAGTCGTAGCCATCGCCACGGGCGAAGCGATAGATGTCGTTGGAGGTGGCGCTTTCGTCAATGAGGTAGTCGTTGCCGGTTCCGCCAACGTAGACGTCATGGCCCTCTCCGCCGTACAAGCGATCGTCATCCTCTCCACCATCCAGGTAGTCATCACCACCATCGCCGTAAAGCCAGTCGTACCCTCGCCCGCCGTAGAGCCGGTCGTTTCCGTGGAAGGCCTCATCCAGGTCGATCCCATCTCCCGAGATTTCATCATCGCCATCGCCCCCGTACAACTCATCGTCCCCACCATCGCCGGACATCGTGTCGTTGCCCGCGCCGCCCTCCAGGTAATCGTTCCCGTGGAACTGGCCTGCCAGTGAGGCGCCGTCTTCATCGCCGCGCATGAAGTCGTTGCCATCGCCGCCGAGCAGCCGGTCGTCTCCACCGTGGCCCCACATGCGGTCGTTGCCATCGCCGCCGTCCAGGGTGTCATTGCCATGGAGCGCCCCGTTCACTTCGCGCCCGCTGTAGTCGCCCTGCAATTCGTCGTCGCCGCTGCCTCCCTCCAGCCGGTCATCGCCCAACCCACCCACGATCAGGTCATGGCCCGCACCACCATACAGGGTGTCGTTGCCATGGAACTCCAGCGGCGTGTCTTCCAGCACGCGATCGTCGCCCCAGATCCGGTCGTCGCCGTCCCCACCGAAGATGATGTCTGACCCTCCCTGCCCAATCAGGATGTCGTTGCCGGCCCCACCATCGAGGATGTCGTTGCCGTGCCGCGCGCCGGGGGTGGTCACCATGCCAGTGGCGGATGCGGGGCCGGCGGCGGGGCCGTCGCCATAGAGGCGGTCGTCGCCTTCACCGCCATACAGCACGTCGGCACCCCCCATGCCATAGAGGTCGTCGTGGCCTTCACCACCCCAGACCACATCGGCTCCATGCCCCGCGGCCACGAAGTCGTCACCCGCTCCGGCATCGATGATGTTCCCACCGTCATCCTCGGTGATGGCCGATCGAGCAATCCCCCAGAGATGCGAAATCACGAAGCCGTCCTGGTCGCGCTGACCGCGACCGTGCACATGCCAGTTCAGCCCGTTGGCATGGATGACCGGGAGGGTAGGGGGATAGGCGTCCTGGTCGCCCTGCCACGCAGAAAGAACCTCGATGTACGCCTCGGCGGCGCCATAGATCAGGTCGTCCCCCGCTCCGCCAAGGATCCTGTCCCGGCCGCTGCCGCCGAACAGCACGTCGTTGCCATCCTCGCCGTCAATCCAGTCCTCGCCCCCATTGCCGAACAGTGCATCGTCGCCCCCCATGCCGAGGATGCGCTCCGAGGCAGACGTGCCGGTGTACACGTCCTGCCCTCCGGGCAGACTCTGCCCCGTGCGGACAAAATTGCCGTCGACGATGCGGTAGCGCAGGTTGCCGTCCCCGATCACTTCCTTGACAAAGTCGCCCTCGAAGGTGGTGGCGGGCGGCGTGGGCGCCTGCGGCTGCTGCAGGGTGATGCCCAGGTGGCGCTCGGCGCTCCAGTTGCGAATGGTGATCGTGTCGGGCCGGTCGGAGAAGCTGACGATGAGGTCTTCCTCACCGGCCCGGGCGGAGACCCGCGTGTAGAACACCCGGCGGTCTTCGCTAGCGTACACGCCCTCGGCCAGTTCCATGCCCACGGGCAGGCTGCCGATGCCCTCCACCTGGATCACACCGTCGCCATCCGAATCCTCAATGACATCGGCGCCGAAGCTGCCGGAGAACACATAGGTGTCATGGCCGGCACCTCCGTAGAGCCAGTCGTTGCCGGTGCCGCCGTCCAGGGTGTCGTTGCCGGCCCCGCCCAGCAGGGCGTCTGTGCCAGCGCCGCCGTTCAACACGTCGTTGCCGTCGTTGCCTTCGAGGTAGTCGTCTTTGTCGGCACCGTTCAGGGTGTCGTCACCCTCGCCACCGAACATGCGCGCGCCGCGTCCGTTATTGGGGTCCGCGGTGAAGCTGTCGTTGTCGCTGCCACCGAAGTACACCTGCTGACGAGGCACCGGGCGCGTGTTGCCACCGAGCCGAGCAGTGTTCTCGGCGATGAGGATCTGCTCGGCGCCGGTGCCGTCGATGTAGTGGAACTCGTAGGCGCGGTCGGTGGGCAGGGCCGGGTGGTCGGCTACGCCTTGAAGCTGCCCGCGTGCGGAGATGGCCGTCAGTAGCATGGCGCGGTCCACGAGCCACTGATCACTGAGGGCGCCTTCGCCCGTTGCAGGGTCGTACAGGCTGAGGCGACCGGCTGCCCCCTCGTCGATCTGCACACTCACCACACTGAGCGCTGCCAGGGCAGCGCGTGCATTGACGTCGTCGCGAGCCAGAGACGCCAGGGCACCCGGGCTGAGGGGTAGCAAGGAGGCGGACAGGCTCTGCAGTTCAGCGGCGGAGAAGCTGCTGAAGAAGTCGCGGGCACGCTGCGCAAAGCTCGCGTCGGTGGTGGTGCCGAGCTGGTTGCGGCCCTGACGCGCGCCGATGAGCATGTCGAGGTACGCGTTGGGGCCGACCTTGGCTATCGTGCTGAAGATCGCAGCCACAGGACCTTGCCCTGCTCCTTGTACAACGGTGCTCAGGAGCTCCTCCATCGTTCCGGCGCCAGCCACATAAGACCAGATCGTGGGGCCCGCAATGAAGCTGTCGGTGGCGATTTGCTGGGCCGCGGCGGCGCGCTGCTCTGGGGTGTCGGTCTGGGACAGCACCAGGTTCCTGAGCCCTTCCTCCCTCGCGGCCTCCAGCCCCGTGGCATAGGACACAAAGGCAAAGAGCACGTCGCGCAAATCGCTCAAAGTGTCGAGCGTCCCGGCAGTTCCTGCACCCAACAAGCGGTTGGTCTGGTCGCTGCGCAGCAGACTGAACAGCAGGGCGCCGGACCAGGCGGAGTTGCTGGGAGGGGCCGCAGTGTCGCCTTGAATGTTGAAAAGAACGCGCCCTACTGCGGTAGCGTCTGCGTCGGCGATGCGACCGATATCGGGAACTTGCCCTACGGGCCAGCCGTCGTCAGCTTGAGGTTCGCCAAGCAAGTCCCGTAGAAGATTCTCGGCGACTGCATCCGATGCCTCTTGCATTCGCCCATCGGGCATTTGTACTCCGTATCGAAGCTGATACTGAGTCGCCGAGTAGGACCGAATGAGCGCAGACAATGAACCTCTGCCTGCATTGGCTTCAGTTGCACCGCGTAGCCACAGCACTGTGGAGTCCGTCGACGACGCACCATACTCCGTGACGAGGCGGTTCGCCAGCCATTCGTAAATTTGCCAATACCCGATCACCCCGGCGCGTGCCTGCTCTCGGTACGAGGCGAGCGTCTCCCTGTCTGAATTTGTCAGCACGATGGGCATTTTTAACCTCTCCTGAGTTGATGAAGGACCCGGACTACTTCCAGATGGATTTCCGGCCAGTCAGTAGCATGTTTCGCATGAAATCGAATATCGACGGAGATCCCTGGTTGCCACTGGAAGCCCGTCGTGCATCGGTCAAATTGATGGGTTCCGTCGTCGCACCCGAGTACTGGGGGGTTCCCGTGAGAACCTTTGAGCTCAGTCGCGACATATAGCAACCCGCTTGTTGTGCCGCTCTCCCTGCGAATACGCCACAGCTCCAACCCAGGGCGGATGATCTGCTTGCTGATGAGGCGTCCTTCAGCCTCGTCTTGCTGCAGTCGTTGATAGCCGCTGGGCCCGGAGGGAGCCCTGACGTCAGAGCGCAAGAAGATTTCGACGGCGACGTCGTAGAAGTTGCTTGTCTGGCCCGGCCCGCTCGGGACGAACTCTGGTGCCGTTTGCGATGCAGTGGGGCTGTTTGCCGGTGTCTTGCTCGGCCACAGGAAGGCGAGACTGCCACCGTATCCACCGTAGACCCGAGGCACAACGAACCATTGGCCACCGATCTTGAAGACCGTTTCCGTCTTGACGTCGTGCGGCGGCAAGACATCCCCTTCACAAATCTTGTCCAGGCACTCCACGCGCCGCGCCTCCGCCCATTGGGCCTTCTGCTCAGGCGAGGGTTCGCAGGCTGTCAGCAGTGCAGCCAGTGTGATCAAAGGGATACGTGTATTGCTCATGCGTGCGTCCTCAGCGCGAATGTGGGGTCGTTGGCGCAGCGCAAGTGGTCGGGTCGCCGCGCGGTGCAGCGGCTCGGCCGAGCGCAGGGGATGTGGTGAAGTTCGTGGGTGCGGTTGTTGAACTGGTCCGGGCGATCGGACGCAACGTCGTCCCCCGCTCCGCCAAGGATCCTGTCCCGGCCGCTGCCGCCGAACAGCACGTCGTTGCCATCCTCGCCGTCAATCCAGTCCTCGCCCCCATTGCCGAACAGTGCATCGTCGCCCCCCATGCCGAGGATGCGCTCCGAGGCAGACGTGCCGGTGTACACGTCCTGCCCTCCGGGCAGACTCTGCCCCGTGCGGACAAAATTGCCGTCGACGATGCGGTAGCGCAGGTTGCCGTCCCCGATCACTTCCTTGACAAAGTCGCCCTCGAAGGTGGTGGCGGGCGGCGTGGGCGCCTGCGGCTGCTGCAGGGTGATGCCCAGGTGGCGCTCGGCGCTCCAGTTGCGAATGGTGATCGTGTCGGGCCGGTCGGAGAAGCTGACGATGAGGTCTTCCTCACCGGCCCGGGCGGAGACCCGCGTGTAGAACACCCGGCGGTCTTCGCTAGCGTACACGCCCTCGGCCAGTTCCATGCCCACGGGCAGGCTGCCGATGCCCTCCACCTGGATCACACCGTCGCCATCCGAATCCTCAATGACATCGGCGCCGAAGCTGCCGGAGAACACATAGGTGTCATGGCCGGCACCTCCGTAGAGCCAGTCGTTGCCGGCGCCGCCCATCAGGACATCATCGTCGTCTTCACCGTGCAGCGTGTCGTTTCCTAGCCCGCCCACGAGAATGTCGTTTCCGGCACCTCCGTAGAGAACGTCGTCGCCTGCAGCGTCTGGTGTGGCGTCATCGCCATCAAGCAGATCATCGCCATCTCCCCCGTGAAGGACATCGTTGCCCGCCCCACCATGGAGCGTGTCGTTTCCTTGCTGGCCGTACACGATGTCATCGCCTGCGTCACCATGCAGCTCGTCGTTGCCTGTGCCGCCGAACATCCGGTCATTGCCAGATCCTCCATACAGCACATCGGCGTGGAAACCGCCATGCACCCCGCTGAGCCGCCCGCCCGTGCCCCAGCGGGTGTCGTCGCCTGAGGTGGCGCCATCGCTCAGGTGATAGTAGGTGCTGCCACCGTGGACGTTGGTTACCAAGGGATCGATGTCGCCATCAAAGCCGGGCGTTCCTTCAGTGAGGCTGCGCTGCAGGCTGTGCAGGAACGATTGGAAGAAGTCCACCACCACGGCTGCCCCGAAACCGGCAGGCAGGCCTCCACCCAAGGCCGCGAGGATGGCGGGCAGATTGGCCGCAAGCCGGTTGAGCACCTCAGCGCTCGTTGTGGGGATGATGGCGCTTGAGAAGACGCCCACCATCTTGTTCATCTGCAGGTCGGTGACGACCTTGTGCGACCCGTCGGGCAACTCATCGATGCGATAGCGGTCGGGGTTGCCCTGATATGCGCTCAGCTGTTTACCCACCAACCAGCCGCCGCCCAAGCCGAGCACCCCAGAAAGCGTTCCCGTGGAAAGCAGCCGGTTGAGGAAGGTCTCGTTGTCGAGCGAGCCATCCGCGAACAGATCGGCGGCGATGGTGGCGATGGCCTGGAAGGTGGACTGCTCGTCGGGAAGCGGGGGCAGATCGAAGTGGTCGATGAACTGGCCCAGGGTGCCGTCGAGGAAGTTGCCCGGGAAGAGGTGCTGGAGGTTGCGGCCGTTGTCAGGGTCGCGGCTAATCCATGCTTCAGCCCAGGCCCGGTCGGCCGAATCGAACATCTCCCGGACATCAATGTAGCCAGTGTTCTGGTTGTCGTTGGTGCGGTTTTCTTCGAGCTTATCTCGAATAGCCAGAAGGCTGAATACCGCTACTTCTTGGGACAGAAAATAGATGCCTGGATAGTCGCCTTGCGCGAGGTGGTTCTGCAGCAAGTAGTTGGCCACGTAGGCCACGCCGCCCGAGCCTTCGCTGAAGGTGGCGATCTGCGCCTGTTCGATGCACTGCGGGTTGCCCGTCATGTTGTACAGGGCCATGTAGTAGCCGCCCCGGTCGCCTCGGTCCAGGAAGCTTTGCAGGTAGGCAACTTCTTGATCGGTAAGCTTCAGTTCACCTGCAGGTGTGACGGGGCTCTCGTGACTGGTGAGATCGATGGGCATGGTGCTTTTCCTCCTGTCGTTGTACTGCTCAGCGTGATGAAGAAGTCGCCGAGGGCGGCTGCGACGTACTGCCTGGGACATCCCGCACGATGAAGCTGCGTAGCAGCTCTCGGGCGGGATTGACAATCTCGGGCCAGCGGGCCAGATCGCTCCCACGGATGTAGAGGGTGGCCCCAACCTCTTCAACATCAAAGCTCGTATTGCATGTGCTCTGAAGGCAGCTTATTGAGACGACGTGATCTGATTCCCGAATTGAGAGGGGGGAGAAATATTCGGATGAACGCCTGTCGGACCTGCAGTGTGCTTGAGGCACTGGATCGTCTGCTGGTTTGGCCTCCAAGAATCGCTTGAGGTGTGGCTGCTCTAGATCCTTGGGGGTGTAGCAGTGCACTTTCGAGTAGCGAACCAACCCGTAGGCCTCGCCGTCAGCCACCATGTCGGTGCGGCGCTGTGGATTTTTGGGGCTGATCGAGTTCAGGAAGTAGCCGCGCCCACCTATGCCGCTGCCGGAGCCCAACGTCACGATGAACTTCCCAATCCAGCCTTTCATGAACTCTTCCCATTCAGGCGTTCCCTGCTTGCCCCTGAGCCAAGGACGTTCCTGCCAGGGCGTGGGCCCCGG
>CAZKGD010000005.1:0-82726 GCA_964552215.1 uncultured Caldimonas sp. | reverse complement strand
TGTCCAAGCGCGACACCGGGCGCACGCTCTACATCCTGGACGAACCCACCACCGGGCTGCATTTCCACGACATCGAGCTGCTGCTGCGGGTGCTGCACCAGTTGCGCGACCACGGCAACACCATCGTCGTGATCGAGCACAACCTGGACGTCATCAAGACGGCCGACTGGCTCATCGACATGGGCCCCGAAGGCGGGGCCGGCGGCGGCACCGTGGTGGCCACCGGCACCCCCGAGGACATCGCCCGCCACCCGGCGAGCCACACCGGCCGCTACCTGCGGCCGCTGCTGGATGGCTTGGCGACCTGAACCTGGCGGTTCAGTACGGGCAGTTGTTGAAGTTGCGCGAGACCTCCGAACTGTTCACGACGCGGTTGTACTCGGTGCCGCACACGAAGGGGCTGTAGCGCGTGTCGTTGTCGACGAAGCGCTTCATCCAGGACACGCCCAGCTTGCCCAGCGTGGCATCATGCCCGCCGCCGTTCATCACGCAGAAGTGGTCGTCGCGTGCGATCTCGACGTAGTTCTTGCGCGTGCTGCCGGGAATGGCGTTATAGAAGGGAATCGCGTGGCTGGATACCGGCGCGATGGCGTCGTTCTGGCAGCCGAAGATCATGCTCGGCACGGTGACGGTGCGGAAGGCCAGGCTCGACAGGTTCCACGGCGCCATCGGGATGGCGGCCTTGTAGCTGGGGTTGTCGCGCGCCGCCAGCAGCGAGCCGCCGCCGCCCATCGAGTGACCGGCCACGGCGCGACGGGTGGTGTCCACCTTGCCGCGGATGGGGCTGGTCAGGCTGCTGTTCTGGCTGGCCAGGTAGTCGAGCGCGGCCTTGAGCTGGCGGGCGCGGCTGTCGGGCTGGTCGAACAGGGTGTTGGTGTCGATGACGATGACCACGAAGCCGTGCGAGGCCAGGCGCTCGCCCCAGAAGGTCATCGTGGACGAGGTGCCGGTGTAGCCGGGCGAGACCGCGATGGCGCCGTAGGTGCCGGTGGCGGTGGGGTAGTAGAGCCGCCCGCCGCCGAAGCCGCTGACGAAGCTGGACACCGAGGTGCTGCGGATGGCAAAGGGGCCGTTACGCTCCAGGGCCGAGGCCGTGGGGTCCGGCCCCTTCTGGAACTGGGCGTGTGCCGTGCCCGCCGCACACAGCAGGGCGGCCGCGGCACAGGCCGCGAGGAAAAGCGATCGAAGCTGGTTCATGGGTGTCTCCTCTAGGGATGGATCAAGGAAAGCCGAATGCCAGCGGGTGCTTTGTTGGCGTGGGAGTACAGCCCAGACATGTCGACGCAGGAAGCGGCGCGCCGCCGACAGCACGGCGTGCCGCAGGCTCGGGGCTCAGTACGGGCAGTTGTTGTACGAGCGGGAAACCTCGAAGCTGCTGACCACGCGGTTGTATTCGGTGCCGCAGAGGAAGGGGCTGTAGCGCGTGTCGTTGTCCACGAAGCGCTTCATCCACGAGATGCCCAGCTTGCCCAGCGTGGCGTCATGCCCGCCGCCGTTCATCACGCAGAAGTGGTCGTCGTTGCGGATCTCGACGTAGTTCTTGCGCGTGCTGCTGGGGATTGCGTTGTAGAAGGGAACGGCATGGCTGGACACCGGGGCGATGGAGTCGTCCTGGCAGCCGAAGATCATGGCCGGCACCCGCACGGTGCTGAAGGCGGTGGAGGACAGGTTCCACGGCGCCATCGGGATGGCGGCCTTGTAGCTGGGGTTGTCGCGCGCCGCCAGCAGCGAGCCGCCGCCGCCCATCGAGTGACCGGCCACGGCGCGACGGGTGGTGTCCACCTTGCCGCGGATGGGGCTGGTCAGGCTGCTGTTCTGGCTGGCCAGGTAGTCGAGCGCGGCCTTGAGCTGGCGGGCGCGGCTGTCGGGCTGGTCGAACAGGGTGTTGGTGTCGATGACGATGACCACGAAGCCGTGCGAGGCCAGGCGCTCGCCCCAGAAGGTCATCGTGGACGAGGTGCCGGTGTAGCCGGGCGAGACCGCGATGGCGCCGTAGGTGCCGGTGGCGGTGGGGTAGTAGAGCCGCCCGCCGCCGAAGCCGCTGACGAAGCTGGACACCGAGGTGCTGCGGATGGCAAAGGGGCCGTTGCGCTCCAGGGCCGAGGCCGTGGGGTCGGGGCCCTTCTGGAACTGGGCATGGGCCGTGCCGGACGTGCACAGGAGCGCCGCGGCGGCGCAGGCGGCCAGGGCGAAGGCCTGGATCTTCGATGTTGTCATCTGGGTCTCCATAAGGTTTGTTTGAGTGAAGAACACGGGCCTTGCGGCAACGGGACCGGTCCTCCTCGGGTCTCTCATTGATTTGCACGGCCGTGCAGTTTTATAATTGCATGGTCGTTCAAATTGATATGCCGGGTTTTCCCTCGATCAGGGAAGGTCCCGAGTGCCGCAGGTGTCAACCGGGCTTGGTGTTTTCCCTGGACGTCCGCGCCGCAGGACACGCTTGTGTGCGGCGCTCGCGGGAGGCACCATGGCCACAACCCAGGACAAACCCATGCTCAATCGACGCACGCTTCCCTGGCTGCTGGCGGCCCTGGTGATACTGGGCCTGGCAGTAAGCCTGAACCGCTGGCTGTCACCGGTGGACGCGCCTGCGGGAGTGGTTGCGACTGAGCGCACCAGCGCGGCGCGGCCCGGGCCCACGGCCTCCGAGCAAGCCGATGCCTCCCCTGGCATGAGGCAGCCCATCGACCTCATGGGCCTGAAGGTGGACGCCGCCCGTCTGTTCGAGATCGGCTACGCGGGCGGCCTGTCCATCGACGGCCGCACCCGCGAGACCCTGGAGATCCTGCTGTCCAACCTGCCCGAGGAGCCCAGCGCCGATGACATCGCGCGGCTGGAATGGACCCTGCGCGACGGCCTGCCGGCCGCCGATGCGCAGAAGGCCATCGCCCTTTTCCATGGCTACAGGTCCTACCTGAAGGACATGCGCGGCGAGTACCTGCGTCTGGGCATTCCCGCCAACCACGAGGAGGCGCAGGCCTTCTTTGCGCAGATGGAGGCCGTGCAGCGCCGCCACTTCGGCGCCGACACGGCCGAGGCCGTGTTCGGCGACGAACTGCGTCACGGACGTCTCGTGATGGAGGCGAGTCTCGTGGCGCAGGACGGGTCGCTCAGCCCGCAGGAACGCCAGGAGCGCCTGCGGGCCCTGAGGGCCCAGTTGCCCCCCGAACTCCAGGACTCCATCCCGGAGGAGGCCGCCACTCCGGCCAGCGCGCCCTGATCTGGGCGAGGGGCATGACCGGTGGGCCGTGCAGGCGGCCCCGACAAGGCTTACAGTCGGGCCGCCTGACTGGAGTTCCCCCATGCCCCTGACCGTCGACTACTACTTCGCGCCGCAGTCTCCCTACGTCTATCTCGGCCACCTGCGTTTCTGGGACATCGCCCGCCGCCACGGCGCGACGATCCAGGTGCGCCCGGTGGATCTGGGGGGCAAGGTGTTTCCTGTCTCGGGCGGCCTGCCGCTCAAGCAGCGCGCACCGCAGCGTCAGGCCTACCGCCTGCTGGAGCTCAAGCGCTTCGGTGAGCACCTGAACATGCCCATCCACCCCGAGCCGGCCTACTTCCCGGTGGCTGGCGATGACGCGGCCAAGCTCATCGTGGCGGTCGACCAGAAGGACGGCACCGACGCCGCGATGCACCTCGTCACCGCGATCACGCGTGCGGTGTGGGCCGAGCAGCGCAACATCGCCGACGAGGCCGTGCTGGCCGAGCTGCTGCGCGAATGCGAGCTGCCGGCCTCGCGCATCGAGGATGCGCACAGCCAGACGGCCCATGAGCGCTACGAGGCCAACACCCAGCAGGCGATCGCCGCTGGCGTGTTCGGCGCGCCGAGCTACGTCATCGAGGGTGAGATCTTCTGGGGCCAGGACCGGCTCGATTTCGTCGACCGGCGCCTGGCCAGGGGCTGACCGGGGCGGCGGCCTTCGCCGTCAATCCACCTTCGCGCCGGAGGCCTTGACCACGGCGGCCCACTTCCGGATTTCGCTGTCGATCAGGCGGGCGAACTCGGCCGGCGTGTTGCCGCTGGGGATGGCCCCTTGCGACTGCAGCCTTTCCTTGATGGCGGGGTTGGCGAGCGCCTTGGCGGTTTCCTGCTGCACACGGTTGACGATGTCGGCCGGCGTGCCGGCGGGAGCCAGCAGCCCGAACCATGAGCTGGCCTCGTAGCCTTTCACGGGGCCGGCCTCGGCGATGGTGGGCACATCGGGCAGGGCTTCGGAGCGCGAGGCGCTCGTGACGGCCAGGGCCTTGAGCTTGCCCGCGCGGATGTGCGGCATCGACGAGGGCAGGTTGTCGAACATCAGGTCCATCTGCCCGCCCAGCAGGTCGGTCACGGCAGGTGCCGAGCCCCGGTAGGGGAAGTGGACCATGAAGGTGCCGGTCATCGTCTTGAACAGCTCGCCTGCAAGGTGGATGGACGTGCCGTTGCCGCTGGAGGCCATGTTGAGCTTGCCGGGGTTCGCCCTGGCGAAGCGGATCAGGTCCGGGACGGTTTCGATTCGGTACTCGGCTGCCTTGGCCGGATTCATCACCAGCACATTGGGCACACCGGCCACCAGGGTCACTGGCGCGAAGTCCTTCACCGGGTCGTAGGGCATCTTGCTGTAGAGCGAGACGTTGATGCCGTGGGTGCCCACCGTGCCCATCAGGAAGGTGTAGCCGTCGGCCGGGGCACGCGCCACCTCGGCCGCGCCCACGTTGCCGCCCGCGCCGGGCTTGTTGTCGACGATGAACTGCTGCCCGAAGGCGCGGCTGAGCTCCGGCGCCAGCGCGCGCGCCAGGATGTCGGTGGTGCCTCCGGGCGCAAAGGGCACGACGATGCGCACGGGCTTGGTCGGCCAGGCCGATTGCGCCCAGGCAGCAGGGGCCAGTGCCAGGCTGAGTCCAGCCAGGCAGAGATGGCGGCGAGTGAGGCGGTTCATGACAACTCCATAAGCGATAGGCAATGGCCTGAGTGTGCGCAGCCCCGCCGCCCGAGGGGATCGGGGCTATCCCCGGTTTGGACTGCACAGTGGAAGTGTCTGCACCACCGCGGGTCGCTGCCGCACCGTGCCGAGGCGAAAACCCCCCTCGGATCGTCCAAACACCCTGGCACGCAGCTTGCTGGATCCTGACTTGTATACCAGTTGGTATGTCAATTCACACCCCACCGGAGCACGCAGATGGCACAGGCAGGATGGAACCGCAGGCAATGGATCACGGGCATGGGAGGCGCGGGCCTCGGGCTGGCCGCGGGCGGCCTGGCCGGCACGGCCTGGGCCAGCAAGCCCCTCACGGTGGGCTTCATCTATGTGGGCCCGCGGGACGACTACGGCTACAACCAGGCGCACGCCCAGGCGGCGGCCGAGGTGAAGAAGATGGCTGGCGTGAAGGTGGTCGAGGAGGAAAACGTCCCGGAGACCACGGCGGTGCAGAAGTCCATGCAGGGCATGATCTCGCAGGATGGGGCGGCCGTGCTCTTCCCCACCTCCTTCGGCTACTTCGACCCGCATGTGCTGGCGCTGGCGCCCAGGAATGCCAACGTGCGCTTCGCCCATTGCGGCGGCTTGTGGAGCGAGGCGAAGCACCCGAAGAACGCGGGCAGCTTCTTTGGCTACATCGACGAGTGCCAGTACCTCAATGGCATCGTGGCCGGCCACATGAGCAAGAGCAAGAAGCTCGGCTTCATCGCCGCCAAACCCATCCCCCAGGTGCTTCGCAACATCAATGCCTTCACGCTGGGGGCACGGTCGGTCGATCCGTCCATCACCACCACGGTGATCTTCACGGGGGACTGGTCGATGCCGGTGAAGGAGGCCGAGGCCACCAACAGCCTGGCCGACCAGGGCATCGACGTGTTCACGATGCACGTCGACGGGCCGAAGGTGATCGTCGAGACGGCGGCCAAGCGCGGCAGGATGGTGTGCGGCTACCACGCCAGCCAGGCCCGGCTCGCGCCCAACGCCTACCTCACGGGGGCCGAGTGGCAGTGGATCACGGCCTACAAGGCCATCATCGAAGCCGCGCAGACCGGCAAGCCTCACCCGAACTTCGTGCGCGGTGGCCTGAAGGAAGGCTTCGTGAAACCGTCCCCTTATGGGGCGATGGTGAGCGAAGGGGCCCGCAAGAACGCCGACGCCGTGAAGGCGCAGATGATGGCCGGCAGCTTCGACATCTTCAAGGGCGAGCTCAAGGACAACACCGGCAAGGTGGTGATCGCCAGGGGGCAGGCCTTCAAGCAGACCGCGCTGGAGCTCGAGGCGATGAACTACCTCGTCGAAGGCGTGGTGGGCAAGGTCTGAGCCGGGACCGTCCATGAACGCCGCCGCGCCCCGTTGGCAGGCCCCCGCCGAGGCGGTGGTGTTGCCGCTGCTTGCCCTGCTGGGAGCGCTGGGGCTGTTCGGCGTGTTCGTGTGGCTGGGCGGCACCGACCCGGTCGAAGCCTGGGTGCTGCTGTTCCGGGGCGCGTTCGGCGATGCCTTCTCGTGGCAGAACACCTTGCAGCGCGCCGCGCCCTTGATGCTGACGGCCCTGTGCGTGGCCCTGCCGGCACGAGCCGGGCTCATCGTGATCGGCGGCGAAGGAGCCCTGGTGGTGGGCGGTCTGGCGGGGGCGGCACTGCCCTACGTCGTGCCCCTGCCATCGGGCTTGCCAGGCACGGCCTTGCTGCTGCTGGCCGCCGCCCTGGCCGGCGCGTTGTGGATCGCGCTGGCCGGTGCGCTGCGCCAGTACCGCGGCGTGAATGAAACCATCAGCTCGCTGCTGCTGGGCTACATCGCCATCTCGGTGTTCAAGCACCTCGTGGAAGGCCCGCTGCGCGACCCGGCCAGCCTGAACAAGCCCTCCACCCGCCCCCTGGACGAGAGCTGGTGGATCGGCGGGCTGATGGGCACCGACGTGCACTGGGGCCTGGTCTGGGGCGTGCTGCTGTGCGTGGCCGCGGGCGTGTGGCTGAGCTTCACGACCCACGGCCTGGCCACGCGTGTGGTGGGTGGCAACGCCCGCGCCGCGCGGGCGGTGGGCCTGCCGGCGCACCGCCTGGTGATCGCGGCATGCGCCCTGGGCGGGGCGGCGGCCGGCCTGGCCGGCGGGCTGGAGGTGGCCGCGGTGCACACGGCGGCCAATGCCTCGCTCATCGCGGGCCTGGGCTACACGGGCATCCTGGTGTCCTTCGTGGCGCGGCACAACCCGTGGGTGATCATCCCGGTGGCCATTCTCTTCGGCGGCTTCGGGGCCTCGGGCAGCCTGCTGCAGCGCCGGCTTGACCTGCCCGATGCCTCGGTGCTGGTGCTCCAGGGTTTTGCCTTTGTGCTCATCCTGGCCAGCGAGGCCCTGCGGGGGCGGCTGTTCAGCCTGCCGGTGCCCGTCCTGTCTCGCCCGCGTGCGGTGCCCTCGGCCAAGGGAGCGGCTTCATGAGCAGCCTGGCCTGGTTCGATGTACTGGTGGCCGTGCTCGGTGGGGCCATCCGCGTGGGCACGCCTTTCCTCTTCGTGAGCCTGGGCGAGTGCCTGACGGAAAAGTCGGGTCGCATCAACCTGGGCCTGGAAGGCGTGCTGGTGCTGTCGGCCATGGCGGGTTTCGGCGGCGCCTATCTCACCGGCTCGCCCTGGTTGGGGGTGCTGGCCGCCGGCGCCAGCGGTGCCGCCCTGGCCTTGTTGCACGGCCTGCTGTGTTCCTTGCCGCGCGTGAGCGACATCGCCACCGGCATCGCGCTGATGATGCTGGGCGCAGGCCTGGCCTTCTACCTGGGCAAGCCCCTGATCCAGCCGCAGGCGCCGCAGATTCCGGCCATCGCCCTGGGGGGCTGGAGCGATTCGCCAGCCGTGCAATCGGCCCTGTCCATCAATGCACTCTTCCCCATCGGCGTGGTGCTGGCCTTCGTGATGACCTGGGCCTTTGCCAACACCCGCTGGGGCCTGATCGTGCGCATGGCCGGCGACTCGTCGGATGCCGCGCGGGCGCTGGGCTACTCGGCCCACACCGTGCGCATCGCCGCCACCACGCTGGGGGGCTTCATCGCCGGCCTGGGCGGTGCCTCGCTGTCGCTGCACTACCCGGGTTCGTGGAACGAGGGCCTGTCCAGCGGCCAGGGCCTGATTGCGGTGGCCCTCGTGATCTTCGCCCGCTGGCACCCCCGCCGCTGCCTGTGGGCGGCGCTGATCTTCGGTGGCGCGGGGGCGCTGGGGCCGGCCCTGCAGTCTGTCGGCGTCAGCGGCCACTACTACCTCTTCAACGCCATGCCCTATGCGCTCACGCTGGCCATCCTGGTCTGGACCGGCTCGCCGGAGCGCGGCTTGCGCGGCGCCCCGATGGAACTCCAGGTCTCACGCTGAAGGAAAGCCCATGACCACACTGGCTTCGACCCCCTACCCCTGGCCCTTCGATGGCCAGCTTTCGCCTGCCAACACGGCGCTGGTGATCATCGACATGCAGACCGACTTCTGCGGCATCGGCGGCTATGTGGACAAGATGGGCTACGACCTCTCGCTCACGCGCGCCCCCATCGAGCCCATCCGCAAGCTGCTGGCGGTGATGCGCGACAAGGGCTTCCACATCCTCCACACGCGCGAAGGCCACCGTCCGGACCTGTCCGACCTGCCGGCCAACAAGCGCTGGCGCTCGCAGCGCATCGGTGCGGGCATCGGTGACCCGGGGCCCTGCGGGCGCATCCTGGTGCGCGGCGAACCCGGCTGGGAGATCATTCCTGAACTGGCACCGCTGCCCGGCGAACCCATCATCGACAAGCCCGGCAAGGGGTCGTTCTGCGCGACGGATCTGGAGTTGATCCTGCACACGCGCGGCATCCGCAACCTCATCCTCACCGGCATCACCACCGACGTGTGCGTGCACACGACGATGCGCGAGGCCAACGACCGCGGCTTCGAGTGCCTGATGCTCGAAGACTGCACCGGCGCTACCGACCGCGGCAACCACGAGGCGGCGCTGAAGATGATCCAGATGCAAGGCGGCGTCTTCGGCGCGGTCTCCTCCTCCACGCAGGTGATCGAGGCGCTGTCTGCGCTGCCCTCGGCCTGACCCTCCCCACCCACGAACCTCGTCTTCACAGGAGTCCCCATGAGCTCGAAGCCCACGTCCTTCTCCCGCCGCCGCGCCCTGCAGGCCGGCGCTGGCGCTGCCGCCCTGTCCGTCCTGGGTGCCCCCGCACTCGTGCGCGCCCAGAGCGGCCCCACCATCCGTGTGGGCTACTGGCCCATCGCCGCCGGCCTGCCGTTCTACGCGGCGATCGAGAAGGGCTTCTTCACGGAAGCCGGAGTCAAGGTCGAGGCTCAGCGCTTTGCCGGCGCCCAGCAGATCATGGAGGGCATGCTGGCCGGCCGCACTGACGGCAGCGCGAACGGCACGGGCTCGGCCAATATCGCCATCGGCGAGATCGCCGCCCCCGGCAGCTTCAAGATCTTTGCGTCCAACCCCAGCAATGCAAAGGACGTGCTCGACATGGTCATCGTGCCGGCGGGCAGTCCGGCCAAGACCATCGCCGACCTCAAGGGCAAGCGCGTGGGCTCGGGCCCGGGCATCCAGAACGTCACACTGGCGCGCACCGTGCTCGAGCGCGGCGGCGCCACGGGGGCCACCGTGGTGGAACTGCCCATCGCCCAGCACGTGGCCGCCCTGGCTGCGGGCCAGCTCGACGCCTGCTACACCCTGGAGCCCACGGGCACCATCGGGCGCCTGAACGGCACCACCCGCGTGCTCGAGGCGGGCGTGATCGCGCACTATGTGCTGGGCGATCCGATGGCACCGTGGTTCGGCGGCTCGGCCTCGCTGTCGGGCGCTTTCGTCAAGAAGCATCCCGAGGAAGCGAAGAAGTTCATCGCCGCCTATGCCAAGGGCATCGACTTCGTGCGCAAGAGCCCCGGCGAAGCGCGTCAGTATCTCAAGGGCTACACCGCCATCGAAGGCGCGCTCACCAGCGAGGTGCCGTTGGCCGCCTACAAGCTGGTCAGCGAGTTCACGCCGGCTGACATCGCCCACCTCCAGAAGTTCTTCGACCTGTTTGCCGAAAAGGGCATCTTCAGCTCCCGGCTGATGGTCGAGTCCATGCTCTACAAGGGCTGAGCCATGTCCACCGTGATGCCCAACCGGACGACCGCAGGGGCACCGCCCCCTGCCCGCAAGTTCGAGCCCATGCGCCTGCTGCCGGTCCTTGGCCCGCTGGGGCTGTTCCTGATCTGGGACCTGGTCGTGCGCTACGGCCTGGTGAGCCCCATCCTGCTGCCTTCGCCGCAGGCGGCGCTCACCACCCTGGTGACGGGCCTGCTGGGCGGGCCGCTGCTGGGCGACTTCTGGGCCACGGTGGCGCGCACCCTCCAGGCCTTCGGGATCGCCGCGGCCATCGGGGTTCCCCTCGGCGTGCTGCTGGGCAGCAACGAGCGGGCCTACCGCAGCGTGGAGTTCCTCATCGATTTCTTCCGCTCCACGCCCTCGTCGTCGCTGATCCCGCTGTTCCTGATGATCTTCGGCGTGTCCGACATCAACAAGGTGGCCATCGCGGCCTTCGGGGCCCTGCTCATCGTGCTGTTCAACAGCGCTTACGGCGTGATGAACGCGCGCAAGCAGCGGGTGATGGCCGCGCGCGTGATGGGGGCCTCCCGATGGAAGATCTTCAAGGACGTGCTCATCTGGGAGAGCCTGCAGCCCACCTTCGTGGGACTGCGCTCGGCCGTCTCGATGGCCCTGGTGATCGTGATCGTGGCCGAGATGTTCATCGGATCCGACTCCGGCCTGGGCCACCGCATCATCAACGCGCAGCAGATCATGAACGTGCGCGACATGTACGCGTCCATCATGGCCGCCGGCATCCTGGGCTATGCCCTGAACGTGATCTTCCTGGTGTGCGAAAAGCGCATCGTGCACTGGAGCGGTCGATGAACATGCGCTACCTCAACCCGCCGGTGTTCGCCGACGTGCCGGCCGAGCCCTTCGTGCCCGGCCCGGCCGGCACACACATCACCATCCGCAAGCTCACCAAGTACTTCGCCGGCTGGCCGCTGTACGAGGACTTCAACCTCAACCTGCCCAAGGGCAAGATCACGTCGGTGTTCGGGCCGAACGGCTGTGGCAAGAGCACGTTGATCAACATGATCGCCGGGCTCGTGCCCATCGACTCCGGCGAGATCCTCTTCGACGGCAAGTCGCTGAAGGACACCAAGATCGGCTACGTCTTCCAGAACTACCGGGAGGCGCTGTTCCCCTGGATGCGAACGATCGACAACATCGCCTATCCGCTGGTGCTCGAAGGCAAGAGCAAGGCCGAGGTGGATCAACGCGTGCAGGAGCTCGTGAGCACGTTCGACGTGAAGTTCGACCTCAAGCGCTACCCCTACGAGCTGTCGGGCGGGCAGCAGCAGACGGCGTCCATCATGCGCGCCCTGGCGCCCCGGCCCGAGGTGCTGTTCCTCGACGAGCCCTTCAGCGCGCTGGACTTCGAGATGACGCTGTCCATCCGCGAAAAGGTGCAGCAGGCCCAGATCGAAACCGGCGTCACGATGCTCATCGTGTCCCACGACCTCGAGGACGCCGTCTTCCTGGCCGACCAGGTGCTGCTGCTCACGCGCCGACCCACCAGCATCGCCGAGATCGTGCCCTTCGGCATGGCCCGTCCGCGACGGGCCGAGGCGGTGTCGGACCCGGAGTTTGTCCGCGTCAAGAGCCGCACGCTCGAAGTCTTCCAGCGCGAGATGCGCGCCTGACACAAGGCCCCCCATGCACGCCCTGGCCCTCGAGACCTATGCGTTGAGCAAGCGCTTCGGCGCCTTCAGCGCGCTCGACGACGTGAGCCTGGCGGTGCGCCCGGGCACGGTGCACGCGCTGCTGGGCGAAAACGGTGCGGGCAAGAGCACGCTGGTGAAGTGCATCGTGGGCTACCAGCCGCCCAGCAGCGGCAGCGTGCTGGTGAACGGCCGCGAGCGCGACATCGCGTCTCCCATCGTGGCGCGCGAGCTGGGCATCGGCATGGTCTACCAGCACTTCACGGTGGTGCCGGGCATGACGGTGGCCGAGAACCTGCTGCTGGCTCGCGGCCGGCTGCCAGCCGTCATCGACTGGAAGGCCACACGCGCCGAGCTGCAGGCTTTCCTCGACACGACGCCTTTCCGGCTCGACCTCGATGCCCAACCCGGCGACCTGTCGGCTGGCGAGCGTCAGAAGCTCGAGATCCTCAAGCAGCTTTACCTGAAGCCGCGGCTGCTCATCCTGGACGAGCCCACCTCGGTGCTCACCCCGCAGGAGGCCGATGAGGTGCTGGGCCTGCTGCGCGAACGCGCCCATGCGGGTGAGTGCTCGGTGATCCTGATCACGCACAAGTTCCGCGAAGTGATGGACTGTGCCGACGACGTGAGCGTGCTGCGCCGCGGGCGGCTGGTGGCCAGCCAGACGGTGGCCGGCACCTCGCCCGACCGCCTGGCGGCCGCGATGGTGGGTGAGCACAAGGCAAGCGCGCCCGTGGGGCGCCAGGCCCATGCAGTGGGGGCCGAGCGCCTGCTGATCCGCGGCCTGCAGGTGCGCGGTGACCGGGGCGAAGCGGCGGTGCAGGGGTTCGATCTGGCCGTGCATGCCGGCGAGATCGTGGGCGTGGCCGGGGTCTCGGGAAACGGCCAGCGTGAGCTGATGGAGGCCCTGGTGGGCCAGCGGCCGGTGGCTGCCGGCGAGGTGCGCGTGTCGGGCCAGCCCTATGCAGCCCGCCGCAGCGAGAACCGCCGCCTCAAGGTGCGCGCGCTGCCCGAAGAGCCACTTCGCAATGCCTGCGTGGGCCCGATGAGCGTGGCTGCCAACCTGGCACTGCGGCGCTTCGACGAGGCACCGCTGTCGCGCTGGGGCTGGTTGCGCCCGGGCGAGATGCGCCGCGCCGCACGTGCAGCGATCGCCGAATACGGCATCAAGACACAGGGCGAGAGCGCCCCCATCGCCTCGCTGTCCGGGGGCAACGTGCAGCGGGCCGTGCTGGCGCGCGAACTCGAGGGCGACGCCGCGCTGCTGCTGGTGTCCAACCCGGTCTTCGGGCTCGACTTTGCCGCGGTGGCCGAGATCCACGGCCGCCTGATGGCCGCACGCAACCGCGGCGCGGCGGTGCTGCTGCTCAGCGAAGACCTCGATGAGCTGTTGCAGCTGGCCGACCGCATCGTGGTGATGAGCGAGGGCCGCATCGTGCATGAAACCCCGGCGGCGGGCGCTGAGCGCCACCGCCTGGGACAGTACATGGGCGGGCGCGCCGAGCCGGCGCTGCGCGAGGCCGCCTGAAGGAGATGCCCGTGATCGAACTCGACGCTCAACCCTTTGCCCTCAGCCTGCCGCTGCGGCGCGCGGCCCTGGTGATCATCGACATGCAGCGCGACTTCATCGAGCCCGGCGGCTTTGGCGAATCGCTGGGCAACGACGTGTCGCGCCTGGCGGCCATCGTGCCGGTGGTGCAGCAGGTGCTGCAGGCCTGGCGCCGCCAGGGCGGCTTCGTGGTGCACACGCGTGAGGGCCACCGCCCGGACCTCTCGGACTGCCCGCCCGCCAAGCGCGAGCGCGGCCAGCCCCGCCTGCGCATCGGCGACGCCGGCCCCATGGGCCGCATCCTGATCCAGGGCGAGCCCGGCCACGCCATCGTGCCCGAGCTGGCACCGTTGCCGGGGGAGCTTGTCATCGACAAGCCGGGCAAGGGCGCCTTCCACGCCACCGGCCTGGAAGCCGAGCTGCGGCGCGAGGGCATCGACCACCTCGTCGTGATGGGCGTGACCACCGAGGTCTGCGTGCAGACGACGATGCGCGAGGCCAATGACCGCGGCTACAACGGTGTGCTGGTGGAAGACGCCACCGAGAGCTACTTTCCCCACTTCAAGCAGGCCACCCTGGACATGATCCGCGCCCAGGGTGCCATCGTCGGCTGGACGGTTCACAGCGCCCCGCTGCTGCGCGCCCTGGCCGCGTGTGAACCCGGGCCTTCGTCGGTGGGTTCCACCCCGGCTCTGCGATCTCAACTCACGGCCTATCCATGATCCCCACACCCCTGACCCTGAGCGCGCTGCTGGCCGCCTATCGCGACGGCCGCACCACCCCCCGCGAGGTGCTGGCCCACACGCGTACCCGCCTGCACCCCGACGACCCGGCCTGGATCCACCGCTGCGATGAGGGCTTCATCGAGGCCCAGCTCGCCGCGCTGGAGGGCCACGGCCCCGAGACGATGCCGCTCTATGGCATTCCCTTCGCGGTGAAGGACAACATCGACGTGGCGGGCCTGCCCACCACCGCGGCCTGCCCGGCCTTTGCTCACACGGCCGCCCGCACGGCACGTGCGGTGGCCAAGCTCATGGCGGCCGGCGCCGTGCTGGTGGGCAAGACCAACCTTGACCAGTTCGCCACGGGCCTGGTGGGCACACGTTCACCCTATGGCGAGGTGCCCAACAGCTTCGATCCCCGCTATGTGAGCGGCGGCTCCAGCTCGGGCTCGGCCAGCGTGGTGGCCCGAGGGCTGGTGCCGTTTTCGCTGGGCACCGACACCGCCGGATCGGGCCGGGTGCCGGCCGGCTTCAACAACATCGTCGGCCTCAAGCCGACGCCGGGGCGCGTGAGCATCGAAGGCGTGGTGCCCGCCTGCCGCAGCCTCGACTGCCTGTCGGTGTTTGCGCTCACCGCGGCCGACGCCGCACGGGTGCTGTCGGTGATGCAGGGCCTGGAGGCAGATGAACCTCGGTTCGCCCCGCCACAGCAGCGCCCGGCGCGCTTTCCCGAACGCCTGCGCGTGGGAGTGCCTCGCCCGGCCGACGGCCCGTCCGATGCCGCGCACGCGGCGGCCTTCGAGGAGGCCATCGCCCAGATCGAGGCCTGGGGCTGTGCGGTCGATCGGGTCGATCTCACGCCCTTTTTCGAGGTGGCCCGGCTGCTCTACGAGGGCCCCTGGGTGGCCGAGCGCTATGCCGCCGTGCGCACCCTGATGGACGCGCAGCCGGAGGTCTTCGACCCCACCGTGCGCACCGTGATCATGCAGGCACGCGCCCACGACGCGGCGGCCGCCTTCGAAGGCCAGTACCGCCTGCGCGAACTCGAACGCCTGACCGAGCCGCTGTGGTCTCGGGTGGATGTGCTGCTGCTGCCCACCGCACCCACCCTGCCCACCCGGGCCGCCGTGGCGGCCGAGCCGCTGGCGCGCAACAGCGAGCTGGGTCGCTACACCAACTTCGTCAACCTGCTGGGCCTGGCCGCACTGGCAGTGCCGTCCGGCTTCCTGCGCGGTGGTGCGCTGGAGGGCCTGCCCTTCGGCATCACCTTCGTTGCGCCCGGTGGCAGCGACGCCGCGTTGGCGGCGCTGGGGGCCCGATGGCAGGCCCAGCGCAACCTGACGCTAGGCGCCCACCTGGGCACGGTCGATCCGGCGGCCTACACCCTCACCGCTGACGCGGGCGGCGAGCCCACCCTGCCGCTGGCCGTGGTGGGGGCCCACCTGAGCGGCATGCCGTTGCACGGGCAGCTGGTGGAGCGCCGCTGCCGCCTGCGCGAGCGCACGCGCACGGCCCAGGGCTACCGCCTGTACGCGCTGCCCGGCACCACGCCGCCCAAGCCCGGGCTGGCCCGCTCGGAAGGCGGGGGTGCCATCGAGTTGGAGGTCTACGACATGCCCTTGTCGGAAGTGGGTGGCTTCCTGGCGCTCATCCCTTCGCCGCTGGGCCTGGGGTCGGTGCAACTCGAGGACGGCCGCTGGGTGCACGGTTTCATCTGCGAGCCCTGGGCCCTGGCCGGGGCCCAGGACATCACCCACCACGGCGGCTGGCGCGCCTACCTGCGCTCGCGCGACACCAGCAAGGCACCGGCATGACCAGGCACGACATCAACCGCCCCGAGGTGCAGCGCGAAGTCACGGCGCTGTTCCACGACTACGAGCGTGCGCTGATGGCCAACGACGTGGACGCGCTCAACGCCTACTTCTGGGAGAGCCCGGCACTCACCCGCTACGGCATCGCCGATCGCCAGCATGGCTACGCGGAACTGGCCGCCTTCCGCGCCGCCACGCCGGCCCCCACCTTCACACGCGAGCTGCACGCCGTGCGCATCACCGCCTTCGGTGACGACCATGCGGTGGCGCAGACCGAGTTCACCCGCAGCGACACGGCCCTGCGTGGCTTCCAGACCCAGACGTGGGTGCGGTTTCCGGAGGGCTGGAAAATCGTGGCCGCGCATGTGAGCATGATCCCCTGGCCGGCCTGAGTGCCTATCATTGAGGCCCACCATGAGCTCCACTCCCCTGAAGGCCAAGCCCCTCGACACGTCGCCTGCGCGCAAGCGAGCGCCCGTGGCGAGAAAGGCGCGCGCGCCCGTGCTGACCCTGGCCGACACGGCCGCGGCCGCGGCCACGCTGGCCGACCAGGCGTATGCGCAGATCAAGCAGCTCATCTTTGATTTCGAGCTGATGCCGGGCGACCGCTTTTCCGAAACCGAACTGGCCGAGCGCGTGCAGGTGAGCCGCACGCCCTTGCGCCAGGCCCTGCAGCGGTTGCAGCGCGAAGGCTTCCTGCAGGTCTTCCCCAAGGCCGGCTGGCAGGTGGCGCCGCTCGACTTCGACCAGTTCGACGCCCTGTACGACCTGCGCGTCCTGCTGGAATGCCACGCCGCCCAGCAGCTGTGCGAGGCCGAGGACCGGCCCGCACTGAAGGCCCTGGCCGAGGTGTGGCTGGTGGCCGCCGCCGACCGCGAGGCCGAACCCGAGCGTGTGCGCGATCTCGACGAAGCCTTCCACCAGCAGCTCGTGGCCTCCACCGGCAACCGCGAGATGGTGCGGGTGCACCAGGACATCACCGAGCGGATCCGCATCATCCGGCGGCTCGACTTCACCAAGCCCAACCGCGTCGAGGCCACCTACCAGGAGCATGCGCGCATCGTGCGCGCCATCACCCAGCGTCGCGCCAGCGAAGCCCAGCGCCTGCTGCGTGCCCACATCGAGCAGAGCAAGCTCGAGGTGCGTCACATCACGCTGGACATGCTCTGGCGCGTGAGACGCAAGTAGGCAGACCCTGCGCGACACCGTCCTTTGCCATGTCGACCGCTCCGAGCGGCACCCATCCCCCCCGGGGCGGGAATTCATCACGCTGAGGCCACGGAAGCCGGCAGCGAAGGCCGCGCACCTAGGGTGAGCGCCTAGGGCCTTGCCAAGGGGGGGCTCCTAGAATCCGGGGCGCTTTTCGACCAAACCCCATCCCCAGGACACTCCGAGTGAGCCCTGTGCCGGAGCGCCCTGCGCTCAACCCTTCAGCCGGCGCTTCGGTGCGCTGGTCCCGTGCGGCCTACACTGCGGTCGCCCTTGCCGGCGGCATCGCCGTGCTGGGCTTCGCCGGGTTCCTGCTCGCCGCAGGACCGTGGACCCGCTGGGCCGGCGGCGCCGGCATGCTGACGGTGGCTGCGGTGCTGGCAGGGCATGTGCGTGCGCTGCTGCACGAGCTGGGCGAGCACCAGCGCCGTTCCCGCGACCTGCGCGGCTCGGAGGCCCTGCTCACAGGCCTGTTCGAGGCCTGCCCCGATGTGATCACCGTCACCGATCCCGCCACCGGGCGTTACGTGATGGCCAACCCCCGCTTCGAGGAGATCATCGGCTACCGCGTGGACGAAGTGCTGGGGCGCACGGTCCTGGAGCTCGGCCTGCTGCCCGATCAGGCCGAACGCGAGCGCCTGCTTGGCGAAGTGCGGCGCGAGGGCCGCATCGTCAACTTCCCCATGCGCTACCGCGCCCGCGACGGACGCACCGTCCACACCGAGCTGTCCGGCACGTTCTTCACGGTGGGCGAACAGTCCTACCTCCTGGTCGTTTCGCACGATGTGACCGAGCGCCAGCGCATCGAGGCCGAGTACCGCGCCATCTTCGACAACGCCTCGGTGGGCATCGCACTGGTCCGGCAGGGTCAACTCCGCCAGGTCAATGAGCGTTTCGAGCGCATGCTCGGTTGGGAGCCCGGCACCCTGTCCGGGCGGCCGGTGACGGCGATCTGGCCCGACGAGCAGGCCTTCCGGGCCGCGCACGCCGTGGTGAGGTCGGCCATGCAGGACGGGCGGCCCTTGGACTTCGAATGGCAGATGTGGCGGCGTGATGGCCAGCCCTTCTGGTCGCGGTCGCGGGCGACGTTGCTGGCCACCGCCGAGGGCCGGGATGGTCAGGGCCAGGACACCATCTGGATCGTCGAGGACATCACCGAGGCCCGGCAGGCCGCGGCCAAGGAGCAGGCCGAGGCTGCCAGCCAGGCCAAGAGCGTTTTCCTGGCCAACATGAGCCATGAGATCCGCACGCCGCTGCACGGCGTGCTCGGGCTGGCGCAGCTGGCTGCGGTCCCGGACATCGATGCGTCGCGTCGCGACGATTGCCTGCAGCGGCTGGTGGAGAGCGCCCGCGCGCTGTCGGCCGTGATCTCGGACATCCTCGACCTCTCCAAGATCGAAGCTGGCCGCTTGCGCCTGGAGGCCATCGAGTTCGACCTGCTCGACCTGCTGCGCTCCTTGCACAACTCCTACGCCGAGCTCGCGCGCGCCAAATCCCTGGACTTCGGTTTCGAGGTGCCACCGGAGCTGCCCGTGCTGGTGTGTGCAGACCCGGTCCGTCTGCGCCAGATCCTCGGCAACTTCCTCAACAACGCGCTCAAGTTCACCGCCACCGGCGCCATCGGCCTGCGGGTGCGTCCCGCGGCGCCGCAGCGCTGGCGCTTCGAGGTGCACGATACCGGTCCGGGCATCGATCCGGGGTTGCACGAAACCCTGTTCCAGCCCTTCACTCAGGCCGACGACTCCACCACACGTCGCTACGGCGGCACCGGCCTGGGCCTGTCCATCTGCCGCCAGCTCGCCCGTCTCATGGGCGGCGACGTGGGCGTGATCAGCCAAGTGGGTGAGGGCAGCCTCTTCTGGGCCGAACTGCCCTTGCAGGAGGTGCAGCCCCACACCCAGCCCCAGGACCTGCCCGAGCCCACCGACGAAGCCTTGCGCGGGGCCCGTGTGCTTGTCGTCGAGGACAACCCTGTCAACATGATGATTGCGGTGAGCATGCTCGAGCGCTGGGGGGTGGAGGTCGTCCAGGCGCATGACGGCCAGCAGGCCATCGAGGCGGTGGAGCGCGCGCAGGGGCGCTTCGATGCCGTGCTGATGGACGTGCACATGCCCGACATGAGCGGCTACGAGGCCACCGAGCGCATCCGGCGCTGCCATGACGCGGCGCACTTGCCCATCATCGCCCTCACGGCGGCCGCCATGGTGTCCGAGCAGCAAAGGGCCCGGGACTGCGGCATGAACGATTTCCTGGCCAAGCCCATCGACCTGCAGCGCCTGCGCGATGCGCTGCATCGCTGGGTGCGCGTGCGAGCGTGAAACGCGGGCTCAGCGGCGGCCGAAGAGCTGCTGGAGCGCCGCGTCGATCACCAGGCCCAGCACGCTGTAGATCAGCGAGCCGATCAGGGCCGCCGTGAAGCTGGGCACCGTCAGGCCGGCGAGCATGTAGCCGGCGAAATAGAACAGCAGGGCGTTGATCACGAAGAGGAAGAGCCCCAGCGTGACCAGGGTGACCGGCAAGGTCAGCAGCACCAGGATGGGGCGTACCACGGCATTGAACAGGCCAAGCACCAGAGCCGCGATCAGGGCGGCGCCGAAGCTCGCGACCTGAACCGCCGGGTACAGGTAGGCCACGAAAAGCAGGGCGGCGGCCAGCAGGCCCCAGCGCAGGAGGATCAGCAGCATCGCTGCAGCATAGCGCAGCCGCCGCTCGGACGGGAGGGTTCAGGCTTCGGCAAGTGCAAACAGGGTGCCCAGGCCGAAGATGACCATGGCCGAGCGCCAGGCGGGACGAGGGGCCGTCTCGCGCACGGCATCGGCCGGTTCGGGCGCCTTGGGCCGGCGCGCGTCGATCACCTGCGAGGCCCGCAACTCGCTCACCAGATCTTCGATCGGCCCCTTGGCCAGGATGCACTGCGCCGGCAGGCCCTGGGCCTGGAGCCAGGGCGTCAGTTCGTCGAAGAGCTTGCGGGCCCATTTCGTGCGCCAGTGCTCGCGGGCGCCATGCGACACCCACTTGGACACCCGGTGCGTCATGCGCGGGGCGCAGCCCACGAGCACCAGCTCACCCGGCGCCACGCGCAAGGGGGAGGTCTGGGCATCCAGCAAGGCCGTCAGGCGGGCGCGGGTGTGTGCAGCGTCGTCAACCAGGATGACGGTCTTGTTCATGGGGGCTCCTTGAGGGGGGCGGGTGCCACGGGACGGCACCCAGCCACACCGGGAAGTCTGGCTTGCATTGAAGCCTATGAGGCTAAAGCCCTGCAACTTGCTGGGTTATGGTCGGGGCCACGACAATGCGAGCTGTCGAAGGGGGAGTAGCACACGGTTCCCGACCGTGGCGACGGCCCGTCAATACGGACGTTCCGCATGGAGCGCCCGGGCCCCGCAGGAAGCCGGCTCGTCAGAGCTGCGTCTTCACCCCGCAAGACCTTTCGGCGCAACCAACCTTTCTTGGAGTGTTCATGAACACCATTGCGCCGGACTGGCTCTGGGCCTTTTTTGTCGTTTCTGTACTCGTCGCGCTCTTCATCGACTTCGTGGTCCTGCGCAAGCAGGGTGCGCACGCCGTGTCGGTGAAGGAAGCGCTGAACTGGTCGCTGGTGTGGATCGCCCTGAGCCTGGCCTTCAATGGCTTGTTCTGGTGGGCGGTGGCACAGGACCACGGCACGGCCGTGGCCAACGTCAAGGCCACCGAGTTCCTGACCGGTTACCTCATCGAGAAGTCGCTCGCGGTCGACAACATCTTCGTCTTCCTGATGATCTTCACCTACTTCGCGGTGCCGCCGGCGTACCAGAAGCGGGTGCTGATGATCGGCATCATCGGCGCCATCGTGCTGCGCACGGTGATGATCCTGCTGGGCAGCTGGCTCGTGGCGCAGTTCCACTGGCTGCTCTATGTGTTCGGCGCCTTCCTGCTCATCACCGGCATCAAGATGTGGTGGGCCTCGGGCCAGGAGCCCAACCTGGACGACAACCCCGCGCTCAAGCTGCTGCGTCGCATGATGCCGGTGTCGAAGAACTTCGACGGCGAGAAGTTCTTCACGATGGAGAACGGCAAGCGCATCGCCACGCCGCTGCTGCTGGTGGTGGCGCTGGTGGGCGTGATCGACGTGATCTTCGCGGTGGATTCCATCCCCGCGATCTTCGCGATCACGACCGACCCCTTCATCGTGCTGACCTCGAACATCTTCGCCATCCTGGGCCTGCGCGCGATGTACTTCCTGCTCGCGGCCATGGCGGCCAAGTTCCACCTCCTGAGCTACGGCCTGGCGGTGATCCTGGTCTTCATTGGTACCAAGATGCTGCTGATCGACGTGGTGAAGATCCCCGTGTTCGCCTCGCTCGGTGTGGTGGCGGCCATCCTGGCGATCACGATGATCCTGAGCGTGCGCACGGCGCCCAAGCTGCCTCAGCGCGAAAGCACCTGAGCCCCCGGGCGGCGCGGCTGCGCCGCCCCAGGCGGCCGGATCAGTGCGGCCGCGGCCCCGGCGAGGCCCAGCCCTCGGGCAGGCGATCGAGCACCTGGCGGGCGTCGAGCGAGCGGATGGGCACCGACAGGTCGCTCGGGATGCGCTCGTGCAGTTGCAGCGCCAGGTAGCGCAGCGCGCTCACGCGCAGGAAGGAGGCAAAGTTGCCCACCTCCCCGCGCGCGGCCACCAGTTCGTCGTAGAGCTTCTCGATGAGCTGGGTCACCCCCAGGCCATCGCGCCCGCCGATCTCGGCCAGCACTTCCCAGAAGAGGTTCTCCAGCCGGATGCTGGTCACCACCCCGTGCAGGCGCACCGAGCGGGTGCGCGAGTCGTAGGACTGCGGGTTGGCGCGGATGAAGATCTCGCACATCGGGGGTCTCCTCGCCGCGCTCGGGGCGCGGTCTGCTCCAACGATAGCCGCTGCGCCGCCGCTTCGCAAAGCGGCGCGCCGCTCAAGCCTCGATGCGCGTGCCCAGCACCGTCAGGAACTGCGCCAGCCAGGCCGGGTGGGCCGGCCAGGCGGGCGCGGTCACCAGGTTGCCGTCGGTCACGGCCTGGTCCACCGCGATCTCCGCGTAGCTCGCGCCGGCCAGCTCCACCTCGGCGGCACAGGCCGGGTAGGCCGACACCTTGCGGCCGCGGATCACCCCTGCGGCAGCCAGCAGCTGGGCCCCGTGGCAGATGGCGGCGATGGGTTTGCCCGCCTTGGCGAAGTGCTGCACCAGGGCGATCACCTCGCGGTTCATGCGCAGGTACTCGGGCGCGCGGCCGCCCGGCACCACCAGCGCGTCGTAGTCCTCGCCCTTGATCTCTGCAAAGCTGGCGTTGAGCGCAAAACGGTGGCCGGGCTTTTCCGAGTAGGTCTGGTAGCCGTCGAAGTCGTGGATGGCGGTCATCACCCAGTCGCCGGCGCGCTTGTCCGGGCACACCGCATGCACGGTGTGGCCCACCATCAAGAGCGCCTGGAAGGGCACCATCGTTTCGTAGTCCTCGCCGAAATCGCCGACGAGCATGAGGATCTTCCTGGCCATGGCTGTCTCCTGTGAGAAGGGTTGAAAAAGGGGGGTGGAAGAGGGCGGCAGACCATTGTGGAAAGCGTCGAGGCACGATGGGTAACAGCCCGTTGTTGCGCGCCTCAGGGGCTTCCAGAGGGGGAGCACCCCCCTCACAGTGATGCCAAGCCGCGACAAAACCGCATGAACACTGGCTCAAACGGTGGTTTTCCCTCTGAAAACCGCTTCTCAGTGGCATGCACACGCAGTACCATTCGCCTCGCAGGCGTTCGGCAGGAACGAGAGCTCATGCGGTTCTCGCCCCGACCCGGCACATCAACCACTCACGTGATGGAGAGTTTCAACATGGCAACTGCGAAGAAGGCTCCCGCCAAGAAGGCGGCAGCAAAGAAGGCCCCGGCCAAGAAGGCCCCGGCCGCGAAGAAGGCGGCGCCCGCCAAGAAGGCGCCCGCGGCGAAGAAGGCAGCTCCGGCCAAGAAGGTCGCTGCCAAGAAGGCTGCGCCGGCCAAGAAGGCCCCCGCCAAGAAGGCGGCCGCGCCCAAGGTCAAGCGCACCCCGAACGCCGCGTTCATGAAGGCGATGACCCCCAGCGCCGCGCTGGCCGCCATCATCGGTGACAAGGCCCTGCCGCGCACCGAGGTGACCAAGAAGGTGTGGGACTACATCAAGAAGAACAAGCTGCAGGACGCCGTCAACAAGCGCATGATCAACGCCGATGCCAAGCTGAAGGAGATCTTCAAGAAGGCCCAGGTCTCGATGTTCGAGATGACCAAGCTGATCAGCAGCCATCTCAAGTAAACCGCTGCGCCAGCAGCCTGGGAAGCCCGGCACATGCCGGGCTTTTTCATTCCCCGTCCTACACTGAACCCCATGACCGCGCCCGACACCGACGCCCTCGAACGCTTCCTCGCCCGTGTGGCGGCCGAGGTGGCGCAGGGTGGCGCCCACAAGCTGGTGCTGGCGCGCTACGAGGGCGATGAGCCTGAGCTCGAGCGCCTGATGGGCCGGCCCGTGGTGCTGCGCGGCCAGCCCCACTGGTCCTTCGTGTGGCGCTACCGCACCCGCGACATCACGAAGAACCTGCTGGCCGACGAGGTGGCGCCGGCGCTGCGCGAGTGGATCGCCCAGGGCTTTCGCAATGCCCACCTCTTCACGCCCACGCAGGAAGTGCAGCTCGCCTACAGCCGCAAGGGCAAGGCGAGCCTGCGCACCGGCCGCCTCCATGGCGCGGTGGCCAAGGCCCCGCCGCCGGCCGGGCACAACCGCGAGAAGCAGCGCTGGGTCGATCCGCAGCGCCCCTTCCTGGTCGAGCTGGGGGTGATGGACGCCGGCCACCACCTCGTGCCGGCGATGGCGCGCAAGTGGAAGCAGATCAACAAGTTCGTCGAGATCTTCTCGCACGCCTTCACCGATTCCCCGCTGGCCGGGCGCGACGTGGGCGAGCCGGTGCGCGTGCTCGACTTCGGCGCCGGCAAGGGCTACCTCACCTTCGCCGTGCACGACCACCTGCAGCAGCACCTGCAGCGCCGCGCCGACGTGGTGGGCGTGGAGCTGCGCGGCGACCTGGTGGCCCTGTGCAACGGCATCGTGCAGCGCCTGGGCCTGGACGGCCTGCACTTCGACGAGGGCGACATCGCCCGGCGCGCGCCCCAGCCCATCGACGTGATGATCGCGCTGCACGCCTGCGACACCGCCACCGACCTGGCCATCCACCAGGGCGTGCGCGGCGGGGCGTCGATCATCCTGTGTTCGCCGTGCTGCCACAAGCAGATTCGCCCGCAGCTGCTGTCGCCGCACCCGCTGCGGCCCATCCTTCAGCACGGCGTGCACCTGGGCCAGGAGGCCGAGATGCTCACCGACGGCCTGCGTGCCCTGCTGCTGGAAGCCAGCGGCTACGACACCCAGGTCTTCGAGTTCATCTCGCTGGAGCACACCAACAAGAACAAGATGATCCTGGCGGTCAAGCGCACCAGCCCCAAGCCGGCTGGCGAGGTGCTCGAGCAGATCCGCGAGATCAAGCGCTTCTACGGCATCCGCGAGCAGGCGCTGGAAACGCTGCTGGCGGCCGACGGCACGATCCCCGCCACCTGCTGACGCCGCGTTGTCAGCAGCCGCCGGTTAGGCTCGTGGCATGTCCGAATCCCCTGCCCTGAAAGACGGCTTCGCCGACCCCGTGCTGCGCACCATCGCAGGCGCTGTGAGTGCTGCCCGCCCCGGCTTCCGCGCGAGCGCCTTCCTGCGCGATTGCCGCGACGGCTTCGACGCCCTGAGCCTGATGCAGCGCGTGCGCCGCGTGGGCCAGGCCCTGCACACCCACCTGCCGAAGCGCTTCGACGAGGCGCTGGAGGTGGTCGAGCGCGTCCTGGGCCCACCCCGCGACGGTTGGAACGAAGGCGAAGGCATCGCGGCCTTTGCACGGGCTCCCTACCTGGAATGGGCCGCGCTGGCGGGGCGCGAACAGCCCCAGGACGCCCTGCCCGCACTGGCCCGGCTGACCCGCCACTTCACGGCGGAGTTCGCCATCCGCCCCTTCCTGGCCGACCACCTGGAGCTCACCCTGGCGCATCTGGCGCAGTGGGTGCGTGATGCCGACCCGCGTGTGCGGCGCCTGGCCAGCGAGGGCAGCCGCCCGCTCCTGCCCTGGGGCCAGCACGTGACGGCCCTCAAACGCGATCCGCAGCGCTGCCTGGCGCTCATCGAGCCCCTGGCGTCCGATGCCGACGAGGTGGTGCGGCGTTCGGCGGCCAATCACCTGAACGACGTGAGCCGGCTCGATGCAGGCGTGGCCCTCGACCATGCCCGGCGCTGGCAGGTGCAGGGGGGTGAGGCGGCGGGGACGGTGCGCCACGGCCTGCGCACCCTGGTGAAGGCAGGCCACCCTGAAGCGCTGGCGCTGCAGGGCTATGGCGTTGGCACAGCCGTCACGCTGAAGCAGCTGCACCTGTCCTCGCGTCGTGTGGCGGTGGGTGAGGTGCTCGATCTGTCCTTCACCCTGCACAACCCGAATGCCGAGCCGGTGCGGGTGTGCGTCGACTACGCCATCGTCTACGCCAGCGCCCGCGGCACACCGCGCCGCAAGGTCTTCAAGGGCGCCGACCTGGCGCTGGCGCCGGGCGCGAGCCACCCGCTGGTCTTTCGTCGCGACTTCATCCCCCGCAGCACGCGAGCGCTGTACCCCGGCGCCCACCAGGCCGAGGTGCTGGTCAATGGCCAGATGGCGGCCAGCGCCAGCTTCACGCTGGTGGCCTAGAACGCAAACGGCCCCGGGAAGTCGCCCACCGGCATCACGTGGCTGACGAGGTCGGTGCCGGTGGTCCACACGTGCAGGCCGAAGCCGGGGGGCTCGAAGGTGTAGCTGGCCGGGTGGTCGCCCACGAGGTCCAACTCCACCTGGTGGGCCGGCGAAGGCACGGTGATCGCCACCGTGTGGGCGACACGGGCCTGGATGCAGCGGTGCAGATGGCCACAGGCGATGCGCTCCACCTGCGGGTGGCGGCGGATGATGGCTTCGAAGTCTTCGCGGCCCTCTCGCAGGCCCAGGGCGTCCATGTGCTCTATGTGCGTGAGGAAGGGCGGATGGTGCAGGGCCACCAGGGTGGGTTGCCCGGGCGCCTGGGCGAGTGTGGCGTCGAGCCAGTCGAGACGGTGCTCGCACAGCGCGCCGTGGCCGGCGCCGGGCACCACGGTGTCCAGCGTGACGAGGCGAAGGCCGGGCAGGTCCACCGTGTACTGGATGAAATCGCCGTCATGCATCTGCCCGAGGTAGGCATGGTCGGCAAAGGCCGCACGCAAGGCGCCGCGCTCGTCATGGTTGCCCGGCATCAGGTAGACCGGGCCGGGCAGGGGGGCGAGCAGTGTGCGCAGGTGCGCGTATTCCTCGGGCGATCCGGCATCGACCAGGTCACCGCTGAGCAGCACGGCCACCGGTGCAGGCCGCAGACGGCACACCGCCTGCACCGCACGCGCCAGCGCGGTGGCGGTGTCCACGCGGCCATCCAGCAAGCGGCCGGGCACCGTGATGTGGGTGTCGGAGAGCTGGACGAGCACCTGGGGCAAGGACGCGGGCATGGATCACCTGAGCTGAGCCGTGATGGAGACACAGTACACCGCATTCCGGCGGGCCTGCACAGACCCACGTATCGGCGTGTGAGGCTGACACACGCCTTTCACATGGGCTTTCTAGAGTTTCGAACGAACACACCCGAGCGTTCGAAACTTCCATGCTTCTGTCCGACCTGAGCGAGCGCGACCGCCATATTCTCGATCTGGTCCGCGAACAAGGCTTCGTCGGCATCGACGACCTCTCGCGCCGCTTCGACGTGACGCCCCAGACGATCCGGCGCGGCGTGAACGGCTTGTGTGAACGTGGCCTGCTGCGCCGTGTGCACGGTGGCGTGGAAGGCCCGGCCGTGCAGGGCAACCTGCCCTACCAGCGCCGCCAGGTGCAGCATCTGGAGGCCAAGCGGCGCATTGCGGCGGCGGTGGCGGCCTTCATCGCGGACGGCAGCTCGGTGTCCATCGGCCTGGGCACCACGCCCGAGCAGGTGGCGCTGGCGCTGCGTGATCACCAGGACCTGAAGGTCATCACCAACAGCCTGAACGTGGCCAATGCGCTGGCCGGCTGTGCCGGCATCACGCTCACGCTGGCCGGTGGCACGCTGCGGCCCAGTGACCTCGACATCGTCGGCCCTGCGGCGGCGCAGTGCTTTGCGGCCTACAAGACCGACTATGCGGTCTTTGGCGTGGGCGGTATCGACGAGGACGGCAGCCTGCTCGACTTCGAGGTGGATGAAGTCACGGCTCGCATGGCGATGGCAGCTCACACCCGCGCCAGCCTGCTGGTGGCCGACGTGAGCAAGTTCGGCCGCAATGCGCTGGCGCGCGGGGGCCGACTGGACGCGATCGACCACCTGTTCACCGACGCATCGCCGCCGGCGGACTACGAGCCGCTGTGGGCCGGTGGGGTGCCTGTGCTGCACGTGGTCGGGGGCGCGCAGTGAGCGCCATCGAATTGCGCGCCGTGCACAAGCACTGGGATGCCACCCGGGCGGTGGATGGGGTTTCGCTGCGTGCCGAGGCCGGCCAGCTCGTGGCCCTGCTGGGGCCCTCGGGCTGCGGCAAGTCCACGACCTTGCGATTGATCGCCGGCTTGGAGCGGGCGGACGGCGGGCAGATCCTCATCGGCAATCGCGACGTCACCCAGCTGCCCAGCCCCCAACGGGGCATCGCCATGGTCTTCCAGAACTATGCGCTGTTCCCCCATCTCACGGTGGGCGAGAACATCGTCTTCGGCCTGAGCGTGCGCCGCCTGCCGAAGCCGGAACGTGCGCAACGCCTCGCCCAGGCGGCCGAGTTGCTGGGCCTGCAGGCGCTGCTGGAGCGCAAGCCGGCGCAGCTCTCGGGCGGCCAGCGCCAGCGTGTGGCCCTGGCACGTGCCATCGTGGCACGCTCGCCGGTGTGCCTGATGGACGAGCCCCTGTCCAATCTCGACGCCCAGCTGCGCCAGCACATGCGCGGGGAGATCCGCGCGCTGCAGCAACGCCTGGGCATGACCATGGTCTACGTCACGCACGACCAGACCGAAGCCATGACCATGGCCGATCGCGTCGTGCTGATGCGCGCCGGGCGTATCGAACAGCAGGGCACACCGGCCGAACTGTACGAACGACCGGCCACGGCCTTTGCCGCCGGCTTCATCGGCGCGCCGGCCATGAACCTCTTTCCCGTCGAGCTGGTGGATGTCTCTCGCCGTGGCCTCATCCTGGGCGTGCGCCCCGAGCACCTGCGCCTGGGCCCGCCCGGCAGCGGTCTGGCCGCGCGCGTCGAGGTCATCGAATACCTGGGTGCCGAGTCGATGGTGGTGTGCAGCGCCGACCGCGGGCCGCACCGCCTGGTGGCGCGCTGCAACGGTCGCTCGCCCGTGGCGGCCGGCCAGGCCGTGGGCCTGCACTGGACGCCCGAGCACCAGCATGGTTTCGATGCCGTCAGCGGCCAGCGCGCCGAAGACGGACCTGTCCCGTCCCTCCCCAACCCCTTGGAGTGCCCTGCATGAGAACCCTCCTCAAACCCCTGGTGCGGCTTGCTGCCGGCCTTGGCGCCGCCGCAGCCGTCACGGCGGCCTCGGCTGTCGAGCTGAGCTTCTACTACCCCGTGGCCGTGGGTGGCCCGGTCACCAAGATCATCGACGGCATGGCCGCTGCCTTCGAGAAGGACCATCCTGGCATCAAGATCAAGCCGGTGTACTCGGGCAGCTACCAGGACACCATCACCAAGGTGCTCACGGCCACCAAGGCCGGCGAAGCACCGCACGTGTCGGTGATCCTGTCCACCGACATGTACACCCTGATCGACGAAGACGCCATCGTGCCCTTCGACGAGATGGTCAAGACCGACGCCGACCGGGCCTGGATGGGCAGCTTCTACCCCGGCTTCATGAAGAACAGCCAGACCGGCGGCAAGACCTGGGGCATCCCCTTCCAGCGATCGACCATCGTGATGTACTGGAACAAGGAATTGTTCCGCGAAGCCGGGCTCGACCCCCAGCGCCCACCCCAGACCTGGGCCGAGTTCGTGGACATGGGCAAGAAGCTCACCCGGCGCGATGCTGCTGGCAATGTCAGCACCTGGGGCGTGCAGGTGCCGTCCTCGGGCTTTCCGTACTGGCTCTTCCAGGCCTTCACCACGCAGAACGGCGTGGAGCTGATGAACCCTGAAGGCACCCAGACGCGCTTCGACCACCCGGCCGTGGTCGAGGCCCTGCAGTACTGGGTCGACCTCTCGCGCAAGCACCAGGTGCACCCGCCGGGTGTCGTGGAGTGGGGCACCACGCCGCGCGACTTCTTCGAGCGCAAGGCGGCCATCATCTGGACGACCACCGGCAACCTCACCAACATCCGCAACAACGCCAAGTTCGACTTCGGCGTGGCCATGCTGCCCCAGGGCAAGCAGCGCGGTACACCCACCGGCGGCGGCAACTTCTACGTGGCCAAGCGCACCACGCCGGCCGAGCGCGAAGCAGCCATGAAGTTCGTGCGCTGGATGACCACGCCCGAGCGGGCCGCCGAGTGGGCGATTGCCACCGGCTATGTGGCTGTATCGCCCGCCGCCTGGGACACATCGGCCATGAAGACCTATGTGGCCGAGTTCCCCGCGCCGCTGGTGGCCCGCGACCAGCTGCGCCATGCCGTGGCCGAGCTGTCCACGCATGAGAACCAGCGCGTCACCAAGGCCCTGAACGACGGCCTGCAGGCCGCGCTGACGGGTGCCAAGACGCCCGAGCAGGCGATGCGCGACGCCCAGCGCGAAGCCGATCGCATCCTGCGCGCCTACCGCTGAGGGCCGTCGCAGATGAAGGCGCATGAGCGACGTACCGCGCTGTATGGCTGGCTGCTCCTGCTGCCGGCGGCGGTGCTGCTCGTGGCCTTCACCCACTACCCCGCCGTGGGTGCGGTGTGGCACAGCCTCTTCACCACGCCACGGCCCAACCGCCCGGCGCGCTTCGTGGGGCTGGACCACTACCGCGCCCTGATCGACGACCCGGTGTTCTGGACCGCGCTGGTCAACAACGCCTGGTATGCGCTGGGCACCATCGTGCCCTCCATCGTGCTGGCCATGGTGATGGCGCTGTGGGTGAACCGCCACATCGCCGGCCGCGGCTGGCTGCGTCTGGCCTACTTCACGCCCACCGTGCTGCCCATGATCGCGGTGGCCAATATCTGGCTCTTCTTCTACACGCCCGACTATGGCCTGCTCGACCAGATCCGCAGCCTCTTCGGCGGGGCCGCCCACAACTGGCTGGGCTCGCGCGAGACCGTGCTGGGCGCGATGATGGTGGTGGCGGTGTGGAAGGAGGCGGGCTTCTTCATGATCTTCTACCTCGCCGCGCTGCAACAGATCCCCACCGAACTGCACGAGGCGGCCGAGCTTGAAGGCGCGAGCCGCTGGCAGGTCTTCTGGCGCATCACCTTTCCGCTGCTGATGCCCACCACGCTGTTCGTGCTGATCAACGCGGTGATCAACGCCTTCCGCCTCATCGACCACATCGTGGTGATGACCCGCGGCGGACCCGACAACGCCAGCACCCTGCTGCTGTACTACATCTACGAGACCGGCTTCAAGTTCTGGGACGCCGGCTATGCCGCGGCCCTCACCGTGCTGCTGCTGCTGATCCTCGCCCTCGTGGCCCTGGTGCAGTTCGGCTGGCTCGAACGCCGCACCCACTACCAATGAACACCTCGCGCCTGGACACCTGGCTGCACACCACCGGCGCGTGGGCGCTGGGCCTGCTGTGGGTGCTGCCTCTGCTGTATGCCGTGTGGACGGCCATCCACCCCAGCGAATACGCCACCCGCTTCGACCTGGCCGCCCCCTGGACGCTGGAGAACTTCCGCGCCGCGTGGGCAGCGGCACCTTTTCCGCGCTACTTCCTCAACACCTTCCTTCTGGTGAGCTTCATCCTGGTGGGTCAGCTCGTGCTGTGCACGCTGGCGGCCTATGCCTTTGCGCGCTTCGAGTTCCCGGGGCGCGATGTGGCTTTTGCCCTGGTGCTGGTGCAGCTCATGGTGATGCCCGACGTGGTCATCGTCGAGAACTACCGCAGCCTGCACGCCCTGGGCCTGGTGGACACCCTCACCGCGATGGCCCTGCCCTACGTGGCGTCGGCCTTTGGCATCTTCCTGCTGCGCCAGGCTTTCAAGACCATCCCGCGCGAGCTGGAAGAGGCCGCCCGCATCGAAGGCTGCGGTGTGCTGGGCGTGCTGTGGCGCGTGTACGTGCCGCTGGCCTGGCCGGTCTACCTGGCCTATGCCCTGGTGTCGGTGAGCTACCACTGGAACAACTTCCTGTGGCCGCTCATCGTGTCGAACAGCGTGGAAACGCGCCCGCTCACCGTGGGCCTGGCGGTGTTCGCCGGCACCGACCAGGGCATCGACTGGTCCATCATCAATGCCGCCACGCTGATCGCCAGTGCCCCGCTGCTGCTGGCCTTCCTGATCTTCCAGCGCCAGTTCGTGCAGAGCTTCCTGCGGGCCGGCATCCGATAGTTGCTGAGGCCCCACGCGGCGCAGTGGGCGCTAACACATCGTGCCCACCCAGGGTATGCTTGCCGGCGCGATGAGCCCTCCGACCGTTCACGACGCGGCCGTCCAGCGCGAGCTGATGCGCATGGCCCTGCGGAACTCCGCACGCAGCGTGCCCCTGCAACTGGTGGCCGTGGCCGTGGTGGTGTGGTTTGGCCTGACGGTGAACAAGCCGCTGGCTGCGATGTTCGTGGGGCTGATGGGCAGCTTCGTGGGCCTGTGGCGATGGCGCATCACCCATCGCTACGGCCGCACCGACGGGCTGGACGAGGCGGCGATGGCGCGCGCGGCCCATGCCCTCGAAGGCAATGCGGTGCTGGCCGGCCTGATGTGGATGCTCGGCACCTTCGCCATCTACCCTTTGCTGCACCCCACCCTGGGCACGGTGTACGTGGCCATCATCTGCGGCTCGGTGGCGGCGGCTGCGGTGTTCATGTCCCTGGTCGGCCGCTCGTTTGCGGTGCTCACCCTGCTGCAGCTGGGGTCGCTGATGCTGGTGTGTCTCCTGTCCGGTCCGGCGCGCTCCTATACCCTGGCGGTGCTGACGCTGGTGTTCGGCGTCACGATGTACCGGGCGGCGCGCGAGTTCCGCGACACGGCCACCCTGGCCATCCGGCACGGCCTGGAAGCCGAAGCTGCCCATGCCTCGGTACGCCAGGCCAAGGAGGCGGCCGAGGCGGCCAACCTCGCCAAGTCGCAATTCCTGGCCACCATGAGCCATGAGATCCGCACGCCGATGAATGGCGTGCTGGGGGCGCTCGACCTGTTGCGCCGTTCACCGCTCGACGAGTCCCAGCGTCGCCTGGTGCGATCGGCCGCGTCGTCAGGCGAGTCGCTGCTGACCATCCTCAACGACGTGCTCGATCACTCCAAGATCGAGGCCGGGCAGCTCCAGCTGGCCCATGCCCCTCTGTCGCTGGACGCGCTGGCGCAGTCGGTCGTGGGCCTGTTCCGCGCCAATGCGCAAGGCAAGGGCCTGACCCTCAGCCTGGACGTCGATCCCGCACTGCGCGGCTGGGTGCTCGGTGACGCGCAGCGGCTCAAGCAGGTGCTGCTCAACCTGGTGGGCAATGCCATCAAGTTCACCGACCGGGGCGATGTGTTGCTGAGCCTGCGCTGCATCCCGGCCGAGAATGGACGTGTGGGGGTGGTCTTCGAGGTGCGCGACACCGGCATCGGCCTGTCGGATGAGGCCGTGACCCATCTCTTCCAGCCCTTCCACCAGATCGACAGTGGGCCGAGCCGGCGCAACGGGGGCACAGGCTTGGGTCTGGCCATCAGCCAGCGCATCGTGCGGGCCATGGGGGGGGCCATCACCGTGCACAGCCAGCCCGGCAAAGGTTCGCGCTTCTCCTTCGAGCTGGCCTTCGACCGGCACCTTGCGCCCGTGCCGGCCGAGCCGGACGACTCGGCCCTGGCCGCACTGGATGAGCTCCAGCAGCTCGAAGGGCGTGCCCTGGTGGTCGAGGACAACCCGGTGAACCTGATGGTGGCACGCCAGATGCTGGAGTCCCTGGGGCTGGACGTGGTGGAGGCGGTCGATGGGGCCGAGGCCCTGGAGCAGCTGGAAGCGCATCCGGTCGACGTGGTGCTGATGGACTGCCAGATGCCGGTGATGGACGGCTACACCGCGACCCGGTACATCCGCGAGCGCGAAGGGCGCCTGGGCCTGCCTCGTCTGCCGGTGCTGGCCCTCACGGCGAATGCCTTCGAGGAGGATACCCGGCAGGCCCTGGCCGCCGGCATGGACGACTACCTGGCCAAGCCCTACACGCGGCGCCAGCTGCGCGAGCTGCTGCTGCGCTGGCTCTGACCGATCACTCCAGCGGTGCCCAGGCCGTGATGCCGGTGCGCTCCTCGCCCCAGGCGGTGTCGAGTTCGATGCGCTTGATCTCCTCCACCGCCCCCTCGTCGCCGCCGCCGGCCTTGCGCACCTGGGCGCGGGCCAGCCTTTCCATGAGGCGCAGGTCGCGTTCGGTCAGGCCCAGGGCCGTCTCGGCCCACTGCTCGACGATGGCGACCAGCGATTCATAGGTGATGGGCGCGGCAAAGCGCTGGGCCTGCAGCGCCGCCAGCGTGCCGCGCAGGCGTGGGTCCACGGTGCGCACCGTCACGTCGATGGCCGCGTCGCCTTCGCCGTCCTCCACCACCAGGTCGACCAGGCCGCGGCGGAACAGTTGCTCGGCCGTGTAGAGCCGGCCCGACAGCACCATCTCGTTGGCCACGGCAAAGCCGGCCTTGCGGATGGTGAACTGCCAGGCGCCCATGCCGGGGAAGAGGTTGAACAGCACTTCCGGGTAGCCGGCCTGGGCGCTGCGCTCGAAGATCACGCGGTGGAAGGGGATCACCGACTCCAGCCCGCCGCCCAGGGTGTCGCCCTGCACCACCACGGTGGTGTGCACGCCGCGGCTGGCGGCGTTCTCCATCCACCACACCAGGTCGATGCAGCGGCGGCCGTACAGGCGCAAGGATTCGAGGTCGCGCGCGCGCACCAGCAGCACGAACAGCGACAGGTCGCCGCCGAAGTTGAAGACCTGGGGCACGTCCGAGGTCATCACGAAATGGCGCACGGTGCCCGGCATCGCGGCGATGTCGTGCAGCAGTTGCTGCAGCTCGGCCATGGCCGCGAGGCTGTAGCACTGGATGGGCTTGACGCAGGTGCGCACGCGCAGCATGGCGTACTCCTGCGTCCATTCGAGGCGGATGGTCTTGTAGAGGCGGCCCAGCATCGTTTGCAGGCCGACATGGACGCGGTCGTTCATACAGCCTCGATGATGCAGGTGAAGTGGTGGAAGTTGACCAGGGTGGACTGCACCACCGCTTCGCGGGCCTCGTCGTCCTCCAGGGTGTTGAGCACCAGGCGCAGCTCGGCCATGTGCTCGGCGTCCAGGCTGGCATGGGAGCCGATGAAGGACACGCCGCGTTCGCCTTCGAGCAGCAGCGACTCCTTGATGGCCGAGGCGAAAGGGCCGCCATAGACCGAGGCGATCACCTCCAGTGTGTAGAGCATGCCCAGCACCGAGCAGGGGTGCAGGCGGTCGGCGGCCCAGTAGTTGTAGCCGTTGAGCGTGCGCGTGTAGACCGACGGTTCGTGGCCCCGGGTGGTTTCGGGGGCCACCCCCACGGCCTCCAAGTCGTTGATCACCCATTGTTCGTGGCCCTTCTCCTCGTGCATGTGGTCGTAGAGGTGATAGCGCACAGCCTGATGGTGGTCGCCCACCCGGCTGGCCGCGGCGGCACACACCGGGTTGAAATGCCACACCACGTGGTACAGCTCCAGCAGCAGGTGGCGATAGCGTTCGACCGGCATGCCGTGGGCCACGGCATCGAGCACGGTGGGGTGGGTCTCGAAGGCTCGACGGGCTTCGTCGGTGCGCGAGACGAGATCCATGAAGAAGGGCAGCATTGGGTGAGGACTCCAGGCAGGGGTGAGGCGGCTTGCGCCAGGAAGAGGTGCACGGCGGCCGAAGCAATATAGGTGCCCATCGCTGCGCCTGCTTGACGCGCTGCCGGCAAGTGAGGAAAGCTGCGCAGGATCGGTCGGTGGCGGGCTTCGCTGCACTGCAACAAGCCCCCCTCGCCTGCAGGGCCTGCGCGCAAACCCTGCTGACGCCACTGCTGCGCCTGCCTACCATGGGGTCAGCCCCAAGCGACGTCAGCGTGCCGGCTCTCCAACGGGCCCGTGTGCGCGGAAAGGAGACGCGTGCAAGCCACGGACATCCGACACCCCGACTACTTCCACAAGGTGGTCGATTGCCAGTGGGCCTGCCCCGCGCACACCCCGGTGCCCGAATACATCCGGCTCATCGCCGCGGGCCGCTACACCGAGGCCTACCTGGTCAACTGGGCATCGAACGTGTTCCCCGGCATCCTGGGCCGCACCTGCGACCGGCCCTGCGAGCCTGCCTGCCGGCGCGGCCGCGTGGAAGAGGCCCAGGCCGACCGTCCCGAGCCGGTGGCCATCTGCCGACTCAAGCGTGTGGCGGCCGACTTCAAGGACGACGTGAGCAACCGCCTGCCGCGCCCCGCGGCGGTGAAGAACGGCAAGCGTGTGGCCTGCGTGGGCGCCGGGCCGGCCTCGCTGACGGTGGCGCGCGACCTGGCCCCGCTGGGCTATGCCGTCACGGTCTTCGACGGTGATGCGAAGGCCGGCGGCATGATCCGCTCGCAGATCCCGCGCTTCCGCCTGCCCGAGGAGGTCATCGACGAAGAGACCGGCTACGTGATGCAGCTTGGCGTGGACTTCCGCGCCGGCACGCGCATCGAGTCGATGGCGCAACTGCTGGCCGAGCCCTGGGACGCCGTCTTCGTGGGCAGTGGTGCTCCGCGAGGGCGCGACCTGTCTCTGCCGGGCCGGCGCGAGGCGGCGGCCCACATCCACATCGGCATCGACTGGTTGTCGTCGGTGTCCTTCGGGCACGTCACCCACATTGCCAAGCGCGTGATCGTGCTGGGCGGCGGTAACACCGCGATGGACTGCTGCCGCACCGCGCGCCGCCTGGGCGGCGAGGACGTCAAGGTGGTGGTGCGCTCACCCTTCGACGAGATGAAGGCCTCGCCCTGGGAGAAGGAAGACGCCATGCACGAGGGCATTCCCATCCTCGACTGCCGTGTGCCGCGCGCCTTCCTGCATGACGAGGCCGGCCGGCTCACCGGCATGCGATTCGAGCGCGTGAAGGCCATGCGGGACGAGCGCGGGCGCCGCCAGCTTGTGCCCAGCGGCGAGCCTGACGAGGTGATCGAGTGCGACGAGGTGCTCGTGGCCGTGGGCCAGGAGAACGCCTTCCCCTGGATCGAGCGCTCCATCGGCATCGACTTCAACGAGCACGGCATGCCGGTGCTCGACGAGGTGACGCTGCAATCCTCGCTGCCGCAGGTCTTCTTCGGCGGCGATGCGGCCCTGGGCCCGAAGAACATCATCTGGGCCGTGGCCCAGGGCCACGCGGCCGCGATCTCCATCGACAAATACCTGAACGGCGAGGACGTGCGCGAACGCCCCGTGCCCGGCGTGACGCTGGTGTCGCAGAAGATGGGAATCCACGAGTGGAGTTACGACAACCAGGTGGCGCCCGACCTGCGCCACAAGGTGCCGTGGGTGGACGTGAACAAGTCGCTGCGCAACATCAAGGTGGAAGTGGAACTGGGCTTCGATGCCGCCACCGCCTGGAAGGAGGCGCAGCGCTGCCTCAACTGCGACGTGCAGACGGTGTTCTCGACCGGCCAGTGCATCGAGTGCGACGCCTGCGTCGACATCTGCCCCACCGACTGCATCACCTTCACCCACAACGGCGACGAGGCCGACCTGCGCACGCGGCTGCGCGCGCCGGCGCGGCAGGCGGATCAGTCGCTCTACGTGTCGGGCGAACTCAAGACCGGCCGGGTGATGGTGAAGGACGAGGACGTCTGCCTGCACTGCGGCCTGTGCGCCGAACGCTGCCCCACCGGCGCCTGGGACATGCAGAAGCTGCTGCTGGAGTTGCCCCAGGCGGGGCCGGGGTGCCGGCAGTCGGTTCGAAAGGCGGCGTGATCCATGACCAGCAAGCAGCGTATCGAAGCCACCAACGACTTCGTCATCAAGTTCGCCAACGTCAACGGCTCGGGCTCGGCCTCGGCCAACGAACTGTTCGCCCGCAGCCTGCTGCGCATGGGCATCCCGGTGAGCCCGCGCAACATCTTTCCCAGCAACATCCAGGGCCTGCCCACCTGGTACGAGGTGCGCGTGAGCGAAGCCGGCTGGCTGGGCCGGCGCGGCGGTTGCGACCTGATGGTGGCGATGAACCCGCAGACCTGGGACAAGGACGTGGCCGAGATCGAACCCGGCGGCTACCTGCTTTACGACAGCAGCAAGCCGCTGCCACCGTCGAAGTTCCGCGACGACATCCACGTGCTGGGCGTGCCGCTCACCGACCTGTGCGCCACCCGCTACACCGACCCGCGCGAGCGCCAGCTCCTGAAGAACATCGTCTACGTGGGCGTGCTGGCCGCCCTGCTGGGCATCGAACCCGAGGTGATCGCCACCCTGCTGGGCGAGCAGTACAAGGGCAAGGCCAAGCTCATCCAACCCAACCTCGATGCCTTCATGATGGGCCTGCACCACGGCCAGGAATACTTCGACGACGCCCTGGGCCTGAAGGTGGCACGGCGTGATGGCGTGGGCCAGCGTATCTTCATGGAAGGCAATGCCGCCGCGGCGCTGGGCTGCGTCTATGGGGGCGCCACCGTGTGCGCCTGGTACCCCATCACGCCCAGCTCCTCGCTGGCCGAGGCTTTCGAGAAGTATTGCCGCCGCCTGCGCGTGGACAAGGCCACCGGCCAGCACAAGTTCGCCATCGTGCAGGCCGAGGACGAGATCGCCTCCATCGGCATCGTCACGGGTGCGGGCTGGAACGGCGCGCGCGCCTTCACCGCCACCTCGGGGCCCGGCGTGTCGCTGATGACCGAGTTCATCGGCCTGGCCTACTTCGCCGAGATCCCCGTCACGATCATCAATGTGCAGCGCGGCGGGCCGTCCACCGGCATGCCCACGCGCACCCAGCAGGCTGACGTGCTGGCCTGCGCCTATGCCTCGCACGGCGACACCAAGCACGTGCTGCTCTTTCCCGAAGACCCGAAGGAGTGCTTCGAATTCGCCGCCGAAGCCCTGGACCTGGCCGACCGGCTGCAGACCCCGGTCTTCCTGATGACCGACCTCGACATCGGCATGAACCACCGCCTGTGCGAACCCCTGCAATGGGACGACACCCGCCGCTACGACCGCGGCAAGGTGATGACGGCCGAAGCGCTGGAGGCCGGCCGCGATTTCGGCCGCTACCTCGATGTGGACGGCGACGGCATTCCCTACCGCACCCTCCCTGGCACCCACCCACAGCGCGGCGCCTACTTCACCCGGGGCACCACACGGGATGCCTACGCGCGCTATTCCGAGGCGGGGCCCGACTACCTCTACAACGTGCAGCGCTTGCTGGCCAAGTTCGAAACGGCCAAGACCCTGGTGCCCGCGCCCATCGAGCAGCGCGCCGACCGGCCCACGCGCTTTGGCGTGATCCACTACGGCTCCACCAGCCCAGCCATGGCCGAGGCCGTGGAGTTGCTGAGGGCGCGCGACATCCCGGTCGACGTGCTGCGCATCCGAGCCTTCCCCTTCAGTGAGGCCGTGGACCGTTTCATTGCGTCGCACGACACGGTGTTCGTGGTCGAACAGAACCGCGATGCCCAGTTGCGCACCCTGCTCGTCACCGAACAAGAACTGACCCCTGCGAAGCTGGAGCCGGTGCTGCACTACGACGGCACGCCCATCACCGCGCGCTTCATCGCCGAGACGATCGTTGAACACCTTCGGCGCCACAACGTGGAGCCGATCGAAAAAGCCAAGAAGGGGAAGGCGGCATGACCTACCTCGCCAAACCCGTCCTGCACCACCCCACGCTGAAGAAGAACGCGCGCGGCTACACCCGGCGCGACTACGAGGGCAAGATCAGCACGCTGTGCGCCGGCTGCGGGCACGACTCCATCTCGGCCGCGCTGATACAGGCCTGCTGGGAGCTCGACATCGAACCCCACCGCGTGGCCAAGCTCTCGGGCATTGGCTGTTCCAGCAAGACGCCCGACTACTTCCTCGGCAACTCGCATGGCTTCAACACCGTGCACGGGCGCATGCCCAGCGTGCTCACCGGCGCCAACCTTGCCAACCGCGAACTGCTCTACCTGGGCGTGAGCGGCGACGGCGACTCGGCCTCCATCGGCCTGGGCCAGTTCGCCCATGCAATGCGCCGCGGCGTGAACATGACCTACATCGTCGAGAACAACGGCGTCTACGGCCTCACCAAGGGCCAGTTCTCGGCCACGGCCGACGCCGGCAGCAAGAGCAAGCGCGGGGTGGTCAACACCGACAGCCCCATCGACCTGGTGTCGCTCGCGCTGCAGCTGGGCGCCAGCTACGTGGCCCGCAGCTTCTCGGGCGACAAGGAGCAGCTCGTGCCGCTCATCAAGGGTGCGCTGCGCCACCGTGGCGCGGCCCTGCTCGACGTCATCAGCCCCTGCGTGGCCTTCAACAACCACGCCGGCAGCACCAAGAGCTACGACCACGTGCGCGCCCACAACGAGGCCGTCAACCGGCTCGACTTCATGCCCTCGCGCGAAGCCCTCACCGCCAGCTATGCGCCCGGCGAGGTGATCGAAGTCACGCAGCACGACGGCAGCCTGCTGCGCCTGCGCAAGCTGCACGACGGCTACGACCCCGGCGACCGCCTGGCCGCGATGAACCACATCGCCCAGCACAGCGCTCGCGGCGAGATCGTCACCGGCCTGCTCTATGTGGACGCGTCGGCCGAAGACCTGCACCAGCACCTGAACACCGTGGCCGTGCCGCTCAACCGCCTGGGTGAAGCCGAGTTGTGCCCGGGCGGCGAGGTGCTCAAGGCGATCAACGCCGAGTTGTCCTAACCCGCGGCGCCCATCTCCTGCCACAGCCGTGTGGCGCGTTCGTGCCAGCGTCCGTCCTGGGGGGCGCCGACGCGGCCGAGCGCCGCGCAGCTGCGCGCCAGCTCCACACGCAAGCCCTGCGTTTCGGCGGCGTGCACGGCGCGCTCCAGCCAGCGCCGCGCGTCGTCGCGGCGACCCAGGGCGTGGGCCGCCTCGCCCCGCAGGCGATGGACCAGCGCATGGCCGGCGGGGAAGCGCTCGCCGTGGGCGGCGAGCCGGCGCTCAAAGGCACGCCAGGCGGCGTCCAGCGGCGCCGTGGCACCGCCCACCTGCTGTTCGCGTGTGCGCAGTTGCAGCAGCACTTCGCCGATGCCCGCAAAGCCCTCATGGGCCCAGAAACCGCAATGGGTGAAGCGCGTTGCGGCGGCGACGCCGCCGAGGACGGCCTCGCGGGCGCGCTCGACGTCACCCTGCCGCCAGGCCAGTCGCGCCGACAGGCCGAAGCGTCGCAAGGCGTAGGCGGTGTCAATGTTCATCATCTCCGTCATCCAGTGCGATCCGAGGTCCACCCAGCGCTGCAGGGTGGCATCCGGTGTGCCGCCCAGGCACAGTGCCACTTCGGCCTGCCCGAAAGGTCCCCAGGCCCGCCAGGCGCCACCGGGCCGGCGCAGGCTGCGTTCGGTGGTTTCGGCGAAGCGCTCGGCAGCGCTTCGCAGCCGCCCCTGGTAGAAGTACAGCTTGGCCGTGAGCGAATGGCACTCCATCGCATGCCGATGGTCGCCCAGGGTGTCCATCGTGTCGGCCAGTTCCAGCAAGGTGTCCGCCACGCCGTCCCATCGGCCCAGCAGGATGCGCATGGTGCACTCGCCTTCGCGCGTGAAGGCTTCGAGTTGTGCATCGGCCACGGCCGTGCGCGGCTGAGGCACCGTGTGCACGAGCGACCGGGCCAGTGCGGGCCGGCCCGTGTTCAGCAGGCCGTAGACGGACATCACGCGGATGGCCTCACGCTCGGCGCGGCTGCGTGCACGTTGCGTGAGCACCAGGGCCAGCAGGTTGGCGCGGATCGCACGGTCCATCGCGCAGGCGAAGCTGAGCTGCTGCGTGTACATCATCAACGAGCGCGTGAGTTGCCGCCCGAAGCCGTCCCGCTCGGGGCCAGGCGGTGGCCAGTCGCGCAGGCGCAGCAGGCGCCAGGCGGCGGTTGGCAGGTCGCGCCAGCGGCTGCCGTCGGCCATCGGCCCATCCAGGCCCAGGCGCGCCAGTGCAGCGTCGTAGCCCTGCACGGCGGCCAGGGCATCGCCTTGCATGTTCAGGGCCTCGGCGCGCTGCATCTGCCAGCCCGCCAGGCGCCAGACGGGCAGATCGTGGCGCCGGCTGGCGCGTTCGAGCAAGGCGGCCGCCTCGCCGTGGCGGTCGGCCGCCAGGAGCAGCGCCACCACCGCATCGACCCAGCGGCACAGCGCCTCGGGATCTGAGGCCTCGACCATCGAGGTCAGCGCTTCGGTCAGCACCGAGGCGCTGAACAGCGGGCGTGACGCCAGGGCCGGCGCAGACGGGAGGCTGGCTTGTGGGGCAGTGTGCAGCCAGTCTGCAAACGGCGCCACCGCCGGCAGGGCCTGGCGGATGTGTCCGGCCAACGTGGCCCGCACGATGGATCGCAGGGGCGCTGCGGCCGGCTGCCGCCGCAGGAAGTCCTGCTGCAGCGGGTGCAGGGCCAGGGTGCCATCAGCCACACGACGCAGCCATGACTGCTCGCGCAGCGCCTCGATGGCGGTGAGAGGCACCTCCAGGGCCTCGGCCAGCGGCAGGTCGAAGCTGCCCGGCAACCAGGCCAGGCGCAACGCGGCATCTCGCGCATCGGGCGGCAGCAGGGCCCAGGCGTCGCGCATCACCACCTCGATGCTGTGGTGGCGTTCGTCCTCGTTGCGCCCCCGGTCTTCGAGTGGCGCGCCAGCCTCCAGCCGTGACAGCACCGCCGGCAGGCCCGTGTCGAGCACACCGCGTGCGGCCAGTTCCAGCGCCAGCGGCAAGCCGCCGACGCGTTCACACAGCCGCTCCACGTCCTGGGCTTCGGCAGCGGGATCGAAGCAGGGGTCGAGCCGCCGGACGGCCGAAGCCAGCAGGGCGGCCGCTGGCGAACTGGCGGGCTGGTCGGCATGGGTGCGCGCCAGCGACAGCCCGGCCAGTTCCAGCAGCCATTCCCCCGGCGCGCCCAGCCGCCGGCGCGAGGTGGCCAGCACACACACACCGGGCGCGCGCGCGTGCAGGCCGCGCGCCAGCGCCGCCACCTCGGGCAGGGTTTCCAGGTTGTCCAGCACCAGCAGCAGGGCACCGCTGCGCTCGCGGTCGGCGCCGGTGCGGGCCACCACCTGTTGGGCCAGCACCTCGGCATCGCGCAGCGCACCGGCTGGGTCGCGCCCGCTCACCCACATCGCTCCGTGGCGGAAGCGTGGCGCCAAGGCGGCTGCGGCCGCCAGGGCCAGGCGCGTCTTGCCCACCCCGCCGGGGCCCACCAGTGTGAGCCAGCGACAGCCCGGCTCGGTCAGCCGCTCGGCCAGCAGCGCGAGTTCGGCCTCTCGGCCGATCAGCGCACCTTCGATCGAGGGCAAGGCAGACGCCGGCGCTGCAGAGGGCGGTGGGGCCACCGCTGCGGCGGGCGCCGACGGTGTCACCGCATCGGCGTGGATGCGCGTGTACAGCGCGTAGCATGCCGACGAGGGCCGGGCGCCGAGGCGGTCGCGCAAGGTCGCTCGACAGGCCTCGTACTGGGCGATCGCCGCGGTGCGCCGCCCGGCACGGGCCAGCAGCGCCATCAGGGCCATGTGGGCGGGTTCGTCGGCCTCGTCGATCTCCAGCAGCGCGCGCCAGTGGGCTTCGGCGGCCTCGGCCTGGCCCTCGCGCTCGGCCGCCTCGGCCAGCGCGCGGCGCAGCGTCACGGCCTGCTGCTGGGCTTTCACGCGCGCGGCCGACAGCCAACGCTCGAAGGTGTCGCCACCGAGGTCAAAGCCTTCCAGCAGGGGGCCGCGCCAGGCCTGGGCGGCCGCCACCCGGTGGGCGGTGTCGCCCTCGCCTGCGGCAGCCCGGGCCAGGTCGGCCCAATCCACCTGCAGCCGCAGCGCCGGGTCGAAACCGACCTGGCTGCCTTCGGTGACCAGCACGCCGGGCAGCGCGCGGCGCAGGCGCATCAGGGCGGTGCGCAGGTTGCCGCGGGCGGCAGCCTCGTCCAGATCGTCCCACAGCAGCGTGGCCAGTTCGTTGCGCGACACCGGGCTGCCAGTGCCCGCCAGGTGATAGAGCAACGCCTGATGCTTCCTGGGCAGGTCGGCCGCCAACGCCTGCCCATCGGCCTCCAGGCGGGGCCGTCCCAGGAGCAGTACACGCAATCCGCGCACGCCACGCCTCCGTCCATGGCCCATCCACGCGCCATCCACGGCGCACCCACGCCCGCCACCGATGCTGGAAGAACCGCGGCGTGCTGCCCGATTCTGGGCGCCGCCGCGGCTTCGGGCAATCCCGCCCACCCCCCGAACAAAGGAGGCTCCCCATGTCTGCCGTGGCACATTCCGACCCCGTCACCCTCGCCCGCCGCTACTTCGACGCCTGGCGCCAGCGCGATGCGCATGCCGTGCTGGCCACCCTGGCTCCCGGCGGCACCTACGAGGACCCGCTCACCGGCGGCCCCATCGCCGGCGAGGCGTTTGCCGGCTACATGCAGGGGCTGTGGGCGGCCTTTCCCGACCTCGACTTCACGCTGGGCGACGTCCATCGCATCGATGACCACCTCGTGCATGGCGCCTGGCGCATGCACGGCCACAACCACGGGTCCTTCCACGGGCTGCCCCCCACCGGCCGCGCCGTCGACCTGCCCGGCCTGGACGTGATCGTGGTGAGCGACGAAGGCCTGCGCTCGGTGAAGGGCTACTTCGACTCCGCGGTCGTGCCGCGCCAGCTCGGGCTCGACGTGATCGTGCAACCTCACGAGATCGGCCCCTTCAGCTTCGGGATCTCGAACCTCGTGCGCCGCCCGCAGGCGGTGGTCCCCGGGGTGCTGGCCTACACCGAGCTCATCGCCTCGGGCGACGACCAGGTGATGCCGCTGCGCGAGATGGCCCGCCAGACCGTGATGGAGCAGCTCGACAACCCGGCCTTCCTCGGCTTCACGGGGGCGGTGGCCGGCCGGCGCATGGTCACTGTGTCGGCCTGGACGAACCCCGAGGCGCTGTCGTCGGCCATGCACCGCGGCACCCATGTGCAGGCCATGCAGCGCTTCTTCCATGACGGGGTGGCCGAGGGCGGCCACACGGCCATCTATGCCCCGGTGCGCACGGGGCCGCGCTGGCGGCGCTGCGGTGCCTGCGGCACGATGACCCGGCTGGATGACGTGCGCGGCACCTGTTCCGGCTGCGGCGCTTCGGTCGACGCATTGGCCTGAACCGGCCGCTGGACCCCAGGAGACCACCATGCAAGTCTTTCTCACCGGCGCCACCGGATACATCGGCCAGGCCCTCGTGCGGGCGCTGCGCCGCCGCGGCTGGCGCATCGACGCGCTCGTGCGCAACCCCGACCTCCCTGCCGCGCGTTGGCTGGCCGCCCAGGGTTGCCGCCTGGTACGCGGCGACGTCACCCGGCCCGACGGCCTGGCCGAGGCCATGCGCGGCGCCGACGTCGTCATCCACAACGCCGGCGTCTATGAACTGGGGGCCGGCGAGCGCGAGCGCAAGCGCATGCAGACCGTGAATGTGCAAGGCACCGACACCGTGCTGGGCGCCGCGCTGGCCGCGGGCGTGCCACGCACCGTCTACGTGTCCACCGTGTGGGCGCTGGGCAGCAGCGGGCCCGACCCGGAGCACGCCGCAGACGAAACCCAGCGTCACGACGGGCGCTACCTCACGGCCTACGAGCGCAGCAAGGCCGAGGCCCACCAGCGGGCCCTGCAGTGGCGTGCACGCGGCCTGCCCTTGATGATTGCCATGCCCAACGCCGTGATGGGCGCCAACGACCACTCGCTCTTCGGCTACTTCCTGCGCCTGTACCTGATGGGCCTGATGCCGCCGATGGCGTGGGGCCGCGACATGGTGTGCACGCTGGTCGACGTGGAGGCGCTGGCCGAGGGGCTGGCCCTGGCCGCCGAGCGCGGGCGCATCGGCGAGGACTATCTCTTCTGCGGCCCGCCGCAGTCCATCGGCGCGATGTTCAACCACTGGGCGCGCCATCCGGGCGGGCTGCGCTCGCGCCTGTGGCTGCCGCGCTGGTTCATGCGTGTGCAGTTCATGTGCCTCGAACCGCTGCTGCGTGCCTTGGGCCTGCCGGCCTTCCTGTCACGCGATGCGGTGGACTGCACGCGCGCCAACCTGCACTACAGCGCGGCCAAGGCGCGGCGGGAGCTGGGCTGGCAGCATCCGGGCGCGGTCGAGATGTGGGACCGCATCGTCGGCCAGGAGCGCGCATTGCTGGCAACGCGGCGCGGCTGGCGCCAGCGCCTGCGGCACGTGTCCTGAGACCACGTTCGGGCTGCGCTCAGGCCGGGTCCCCCACCGACGGCTTGTCGGCCGCCACGGCTGCTGCGGGCTCCCGCAGGATGCGCCAGGCCAGCACGCTGGCCAACAGCACGACGGCTGCGGCGATGGCCGCGTTGGTCTGCAGCACGTCGACGAAGGCCGCGCGGGCCTGGAAAAGCAGGGCCTCGCCCACGGGGCCGGGCAAGGTCTCGGCCGTGGCCACGGCACCGCCCAGGGTGGCCACGGCCACGCTGGCGGCTTCGGGCGGCACGCCCTCGGGCATGTGGGCGGTCAGGGCGTTGCGGTAGAAGGCCGTGCCGATGCTGCCGAACACGGCGATGCCCAGGGCGCCGCTGAACTCCGAGCTGGTTTCCGAAATGGCCGAAGCCGAGCCGGCGCGTTCGGGCGGGGCCGAGGTGATGATCATCTCGTTGCCGATGGTGAACACCGGCGCCATGCCGAGGCTCATCACCACGGTGGCGGCCACCAGCACCGCCAGGCCGTGGGGGCCGTCGGCCTGGGTGAGCATCGCAAAGCCCACCGCCGCGGCCACCAGGCCCCACACCAGGATGCCGATGGGCGCCACATGCTGGGCCAGCTTGGGCGCCAGCAGCGACCCCACCACAAAGGCCAGCGCCCAGGGCACGGTGGCGATGCCGGCTTGCAGCGGCGACAGCGCCAGCACCAGTTGCAGGTACTGTGCGATGAAGATGTACATGCCGAACATCGCCAGGCACGACAAGGCATAGGCCGCAATTGCCGCGGAAAACGCCGGCCGGCGGAACAGCGCCAGGTCGAGCAGCGGGTAGGCCAGCCGGCCCTGGCGGCGCACGAAGAGCACGCCCACCGCCAGCCCGGCCAGCACGATGAGCGCCGGCAGCCAGCCCAGGCCATGCTCGGCGAGCTGCTTCACGCCATAGATCACCGGCAGCACCGCCGCCAGCGACAGCGCCACGCTCGCCAGGTCGAGCCGGCCGGCGTTCGGGTCCTTGTATTCCGGCAGCAGCCAGGGCCCCAGCACGAGCAGCATCACCATCACCGGCACGGCCACCAGGAAGCACGAGCCCCACCAGAACCACTGCAGCAGCACGCCGCCCACCAGCGGGCCGATGGCACTGCCCACCGAAAACGCCGTGATCCAGATGCCGATGGCGAACTGCCGCTCGCGCTCGTCATGGAACATGTTGCGGATGAGCGAAAGCGTGGACGGCGCCAGCGTGGCGCCCGCCACGCCCAGCAGCGCGCGCATGGCCACCAGCATCTCGGCCGAGGTCGAGAAGGCCGCCAGGATGGACGCGACGGCAAACGCCACCCCGCCGATCATCAGCAGCTTGCGCCGCCCGATGCGGTCGCCCAGCGTGCCCATGGTGATGAGGAAGCCGCCCACCAGGAAGCCGTAGATGTCGACGATCCACAGCAGTTGCGAGCTGGTGGGCTTCAGGTCGGCGCTGATGGCCGGCAGCGCCAGGTTCAGCACCGTCAGGTCCATGGCATAGACCAGGCAGGGCAGGGCGATCACGGCCAGGCCGATCCATTCACGGCGGGTGGCCTTGGCCGGGGTGGGGGAGGGGGTGTCTTGCATGGATGGATGGGGGGTCTTGACCAGTGAACGACGGATGATGCGCCGGGCTTTCGACACCGTGGTGTCAGGAGGCTGGATCGAGCCTGTAGCGGTCCCACCAGCCGGCAGCGGGTTCGGTCTGCTGCACCACGTCCACCCACAGGCCGGAAGGGTCGGTGAAGCCGAAGCGGCGTTGTCCGAAGGCTTCGTCGGTGAGCGGGTAGCCGACGGGCAGCGCCCGTTGCGTGGCCTCGGCAAACGCCGCGTCCACGTCGTCGACCTGCATCTGGAAGCACAGGCCGCGGCCCGAGAAGGGCTCGGGTCCCGGGGGGGCCGACGGGTGGTCGGGCGTCATGAAGGCGATGCTGGCCGAGCCGTCGCCGCTGTGCAGCCAGACGAACCAGGTGCTGTCGAAGCCCACCTTGAAGCCGAGGTGGCGCACCCAGAAGTCGCGGCAGGCGTCCTTGTGGGGGGTGACGATGAGGGGGTAGCGGTCGCTGAAGCGCATGAGGATCTCCATAAACAGACAATCTGTCTGCTTAATATAGTTTACAGACAGTGTGTCTGTAAATTACCATCAGCGTCATGGCCACCAACGCTGAACGCACCGCCTTCACCCGCGCCCGCCTCATCGACACGGCGCGCGCGCTGTTTGCCGAACACGGCTATGCCGCCACCGGCACCGAAGCCATCCTCGACGGGGCCGGTGTGCGCCGCGGTGCCATGTACCACCACTTCGCCGACAAGGCGGCGCTCTTCGAGGCCGTGTGCCTGCAACTGTGCGAAGAAGCGGTGCCCGCCATCGAGGCCGCCACTGAAGGCGTGGACGACCCGCTCGAAGCCCTGGTGCAGGGTTCACTGGCCTGGCTGCGCTTCGTCACCCAGCCGGGCGTGCAGCGCATCTGGTTGCTGGATGCCCCCACCGTGCTGGGCTGGTCGCGTTGGGAAGCGCTCGACCGCCGCCTGGGCCAGCAGGCTCTGCGCGAGGGCATCGAGGCCGCGCTGGCCGAAGGGGCGCTGCGCTATGAGGGCTCGCCCGAGCTGCTGGCCACGATGCTCAATGGGGCGCTCAATGCCCTGGCGCTGCGTGTGGCGGCTCCGGGTGCGCGCGTGCCGCGGCGGGGATGGGAGCAGGCGGTGCGCTCGCTGTTCCTGTCGCTGGGATCGTCGCCACGCTCGCTCGAGACCTCTGCCGGCCGCGCCGCTTCTTCCACCAGAGGTACACCCCGGTCACGCTGAGCATCACCACGCCCAAGCCGATGACGGTGAGCAGCAGCCGGTAGGGCCATCCGCCCACGGCGCCGAAGTGCAGCGCATAGAGCCAACCTGTCACCGTGTCGCCGGCCGCCTTGCCGCTGGGCAGGAAGGTCGTGAGGTGTTCGCCCGTGCGGGCATCGAAGTAGACGGCCGTGGCGCCCCAGCGGTGGGTGATGTCCCGGTCGCTGACGACGCTGTAGCGCACCACCTCGCGGCCCGCATCGAAGGACAGCCGCTCCGTGCGGATCACCTGAAACCCGTGGGTTCGGGCTTGGGCGGCCATCAGGACTTCACCACGGGCCAGGGCCTGTGCCCAGTCGAGACGGAGGGTCGGGGCGGTTGGACCGGCCGGCCGCAAGTCGGCCATGCGGGGCTGGTGCTCGAACAGGGCCCCCATCACCGGCCGGTACACCGGCTGCAGGTTCAGCCCTACGCTGCTCCAGGCCAGCACGAAGAGCAGCGCCCAGGGCCATAGGCCGCCCGCCCGGTGCAGGTCGAAGTGGAGCTTGTAGGCCCCGCTCGTCAAGCGCACCGTCCAGGCGGGTGTCCAGCGGAGCCACCAGGAGGCCTTGTGGCCGGATGCCGTCCCGCGGCGCGGGGGCGGCAGGGTGAGCCAGGCCCCCACGAAGCAGTCCAGCGCCCACAGGAGGGCCACCACGCCGAAGATCCAGGTGCCCACGGTGCCCAGCGCCAGCTGGTAATGCAGCCGATAGAGGAAGGGCATGAGGTTGGTGAGACCCTGGCTCAGGTCACCCCAGCGCCGCGAGCCGAGGATCTCGCCGGTGTAGGGGTCGACGAAGACCTGGTCATCGCGCCCCATCTCCTGGTCGGGCGGATGATCCAGCCACATCATCACGGCAGTGTCCCTGCTCACCTGAAGCGGCAGGTGGTGGACCCAGGCGTCCGGACGGGCGGCCTGCACCTTTTCCCGCAGCGTCAACGGGTCCAAGGGTTCGGCGTGCGGGCCCGGGGGGGTCACCCGCACCCACTTGGCGTTCAGGGCGTGGTCGAGTTCGTGGTACCAGACGAGGATCGCCCCGGTGAGCCCGGCCAGCAGCAGGAAGCCGGCCAGCACCAGGCCCACATAGCGATGAACGACCACGAGGGCGCCGCGCAGCTTCATGCAGGCTCGCTCAGAATGCCAGGGCCGCGTTCAGGCTCAAGGCCCGCGTGCTGCCATACAAAAGCTGGCCGAACTGGCTCGACTCGATGTAGCGCTCGTTGCCTGCATTGAGCAGGTTCAGTCCGAGCTGGACGCGCTGGCCCTGCCATTGCGTCGTGTAGCGCAGGCCCAGGTCGATGGCCGTCCAGGCCGGGGCAAAGACGCGGTTGTCGCCGGTCACGGCGCGGCGGCCGGCGCCACGCAGGCCCACCTGGGCCGACAGCCCCGGCATCTGCGGCACGTGCTGGTCCACCCACAGCGTGTACTGCCGCTCGGCCACGCCGGCCGGAACCTTGCCCTGCAGGGCCGGGTCCTGGGTGTTCAGCGACTGGGCATTGAGCAGCACCAGCCCCGCGTTCACGCGCGTGCCCGAGCGCACGGCGCCGGTGGCCGTGAGCTCCAGCCCGCGGTGCCGGCGCGTGCCGTAGTAGCCGTAGACATTGCTGCTGCCATCCACATAGGCCAGCGGCTGGCGCATCTCGAACAGGGCGGCGGTGGTGACGAGTTCGCCATCGAGCCATTGGGCTTTCACGCCCAGCTCGTTCTGCTTGGCAGTCACCGGCTTGAGCTGGGCATTGGCGTTGGCGGCGGTGTTCGGTGCCGTGCCGCCCTGTTCCAGGCCCTCGACGTGGCTGAGGTAGATCGACACGTCAGGCGCGGGCTTGTGGATCAGTGCCAGCGTGGGCGTCGTCACGCTCTTTCGATACGGCTCGGCGGCAAACACCGAATCGAAGTGAACCTTGGCGTGGCGCACACCGACCAGGGCCTGCCATTGCGCGTTGAAGTGGATGACGTCGGCAACAAAAAAGCCCTGATCGCGGTTGCGGAAGGCGGTGTAGGACGGGGGGGCCACCGAGCCGGGGTCGGGCAGGATCACCGGGTCGTGGAGGTTCGAGCCGCCGACGGCCTGGTACACGCCATCGCCGAAGCGCGCCACGAGGCGGCGCTGGCTCAGGCCGAGGCTGAGTTCATGGCGCAGGCCGGCAGCCTGGACTTCTCCGCGCAGCACCAGTTCGGCGTTGCGCGAATGGCGGGTCTCGTCGGGCGACTTGTATTCGTAGACGGTGAAGTCGCCGTTGGGCTGGAGGCCGTCGATGTTGGCGCTGAAGTCGTCGCGGTACAGCCGTGCCTGGTTTGCACGGGCCTGCAGGCTCCATTGGGGAGCGAAGCGCCAGGTCACGTCCAGTCCCGTCTCGCGGGTGCGGGTGTCATAGGTGGCCCAGGGCTGGCCGAGGTAGCGGGCAGGGTCCACGCGCCGGGGCAACTCGCCGTTGCTGTCCAGCCCGAGGCTGGGCTGGGTGGTGCCGTCGCGGCGGTCCACCTGCGCATCGAGCTTGACGCTCACGTCGTCCAGTGGCAACCAGTCCAGCGCCAGCGAGGCAAAAGAGCGGTCGGTGTGGATGCGTTCGACGAAGTAGCGCTCCTTGCCGCCAGCCGCATTGACCCGCAGGCCCAGCCGGCCGTCCTCCGTGAGCGGCCCGCCGACATCGAAGCCCGGCAGGAAACTGCCGAACTCGTCGGTCACCATCTCGACCCGGCGCTGCCAGGTGGCCGTGGGCCGTTCGGTCACGTAGTTCACGGCCCCCCCGGGGGCGGCGAAGCCCTGCAGGAAGCCGGTCAGCCCGCGCAGCACCTCCACCCGGTCGATGTTCTCGAAGGGCGTCTTGGCCTGGTTGGCGAACAGCAGTCCGTTCTTGTAGTAATTGGTCCAGTTGTTCAGGCTCAGGCCGCGGATGCTCACGGCGTCGTAGTAGCCCACCGACGAGAACGAGGGCGTGAGCGCCGGATCCACGCGTGCCAGGTTCTTCAGGTCGCGCACGCCGGCGTTGTCGAGCTGTTCGCGGGTGACCACGTTCACCGAAAACGGTGTGTCCAGCAGCGGCCGCTCGCCCAGCACCCCCAGGCGTGCACCTTCGGTCGAGAACCCTCCCGCCTGGCGGGTGCCGGGGTCCGCATCTGGGCTGGCGGTGACCCGGATCTCCGGCAAGGCGGTGGCCGCGGCATCGGGCTCGGCCGGCTGGGCGTGCACCAGGATGGGTGCCAGTCCCCAGGCGAGGACAAGACTCATGGAAACTGGAGAAAACGGAAAGTTTGCACTCACAATTGTTGGCATATTCAGATTAATAATCGAAACGATTCCTAATTGTGTTGACGTGCAACTCCCCTGTTCCCCTGTACGAGGCTGAAAAAAAAAAGAGGCGGGCGCCAGCGCGGTCCTGCGCTGCCCTCAGGTCGGCGGTGTGCGCAGGCGATCCCTGGCCCGCTGCGAGTTCGACAAGGCCTCCCGGCAGGCCTGCATGGCCAGACGCAGCTGCATCTCGACCGTGCGCACCGACACACCCATGCGTTGAGCAACCTCGGCGTAAGACAGCTCCTCGAACTTGTAGAGCTCGAAGGTTTCCCGGCAACGGGGCGGCAGGGCATCGATGCAGGCCGCCAGCACCGCCAGCTCCTGTCGAGCTGCCACCCGGGCCTCGGGCTCGTATTGGGGACCGGCGATCACCTCGTCCACATCCACGTCTTCGGGGTCCTGCCCAGTGGCGGCATCCCCCTCGTCTCGTACGCGGGATCGGCGGTGATGGTCCACCAGCAGGTTGCGCGCCGTGCGATAGAGCAGAGCGCGGGGGTCGCTGATCACCAGGCCAGCCTGCTGAGCGGCATACACCCGCGCGTAGCTCTCCTGCACCAGATCACCGGCCGTGGCGGCATCGGTGACCTTGCGAGACAGGAATCCCAGCAGTTCGCGGTGATAGCGCTCGAGCACGGCCAGCGGAAGAAGAGGATGACAAGGCATCCCCAGGCTGGCTTGGCGTCGCGTGGCTGACCTGTGGGGGTAGAGACGGAATTATCCGGCCATCAGCCGGCAGGCCATTCCGGAATCTTCAGCCCGCGCTGCACCGCCGGGCGCGCCACGAAGGCCTGCAACACGCGGTTGACGTTGGCGAACTCGTTGAAGCCCACGAGCTCGCCGGCGCCGTAGAAGCCGACCAGGTTGTTGACCCAGGGGAAGGTGGCGATGTCGGCGATGGTGTAGTCGCTGCCCATGATCCACTTGCGCCCGTCGAGGCGCCGGTCCAGGACCGAGAGCAGGCGCTTCGATTCGGCCACGTAGCGGTCGCGCGGGCGCTTGTCTTCGTAGTCCTTGCCGGCGAACTTGTGGAAGAAGCCGAGCTGGCCGAACATGGGCCCGATCCCGCCCATCTGGAACATCACCCACTGCAGGGTTTCATACCGCGCCGCCGGGTCGGCCGGCAGCAGGCGGCCCGTCTTCTCGGCCAGGTAGAACAGGATGGCGCCTGATTCGAAAAGCGCCAGCGGTTCGCCCTTCGGCCCGTTCGGGTCGAGGATGGCCGGGATCTTGTTGTTCGGGTTGAGCGACAGGAACTCGGGCGAGAGCTGGTCGTTGGTGTCGAAGCGCACCAGGTGTGGCTCATAGGGCAGGCCCAGCTCTTCCAGCGCGATCGACACCTTCACGCCGTTGGGCGTGGGCAGCGAATACAGCTGCAAACGGCCGGGATGCTGGGCAGGCCACTTCCTGGTGATGGGGAAAGCGTCGAGTGCGGGCATGGATCCTCCATGTGATGTCCTCAGGTGGGGCCCATTGTTCGATGTCCTGGGCCAGCCGTTTGCCAGCGGCGCCGATCCCCCAGTCGATGTGGGGCAAAGCCGCCGGCCGCAGCACGCGCGGCCGATTGGGGTTAACTCACGGTGTGCAGACGACCGCCTTCGGTTCGGCCGTTGTGGGCGAGGCATGGACCTGGCCGATGCACTCACCCAGCAGCTTCATCGCGCCGCGCAGCTGCGCCACCGAGGTGCTGGCAAAGCCCAGCAGCAGCCCGGGGTGGCGCGGCGGGTGCTGGTACTGGTGGTGGATGGCGTGCAGGCCCAGGCCTTCGCCGCGTGCCAGGTCGATGAGCCGCTGCGTCTGCTCGAAGGAAAAGCGTGGCAGCCAGGCCACGCAGTGCATGCCGGCGCCGCTGTCGTGCAGCACGATGTCGTCGCTGCACCAGCGCGCCACGCCCTCGTGCAGGGCCTGGCGGCGCCGGCGCAGCTCCAGGTTGCCACGGCGCAGGTGGCGCTCGAAGGCCCCGCTCTTCATGAAATGCGCCAGCGCCACCTGCTCGATGCCGGGGCTGGCAATGTCGGCCAGCAGCTTGGCTCGCAGCAGGTCGTCGCGCAGCGCGCGCGGCGCCACGATGTAGCCCATGCGGATCGACGGCAGCAGCATCTTCGAGAAGGTGCCCACGTAGATCACCCGCCCGTGGGCATCCATCGACGCCAGCGCCGGCTGCAGGCGGCCCTCCAGGCCGAACTCGCCGTCGTAGTCATCTTCCACCACCCAGAAGCCGCGCTGCGCCGCCGCCGCCAGCAGCGCTTCGCGCCGGCACATCGACATCTGCACGCCCGAGGGATATTGATGCGACGGGGTCACGTAGGCGAGCTTCACCGGACCGGCGGGCAGGGCGTCCACCTGCAGCCCCTCGTCGTCCACCGGCACGAAGCTGAGCTGGGCACCCTGCGCCAGGAAGCAGTTGCGGGCGAGCTTGAAGGACGGGTCCTCCATCACCACGCGGTCGCCCTCGTCCAGCAGCAGCCGGCCGACGAGCGACACGGCCTGCTGCGTGCCGTTCACCACGATCACGTCGTCGGGGTCGCACACCAGACCGCGCCGCTGGCTGAGGTAGGCGGCGATCTCCCGGCGCAGCGCCGGCAGGCCCTGGGTGGGCGGGTACCCCGCATCGGTGTGCTGCGCCGCATGGGCCAGCGCGCGGCTCCAGGCGCTGTACATGCCCACGTCCACCATGGGCGTGCCGTACTGCAGGTTGAAGCGCAGGGCCTGGCCGTCCAGGCGGAACCAGGTGTTGTCGGCGTCGCGCAGCCGCCGCGCATAACGCGACGGCGGTGGCAGGAGCGTGGCAGCCGGCGCGTGGCGAGAGACCGGCCGGGGCGCCGCCGCGCCACGCGCCACATAGGTGCCAGAGCCCACCTTCGACACAGCGAGGTGTTCGGCACACAGCAGTTCGTAGGCCAGCAGCACCGTATTGCGTGCCACGCCGATCTGCTGGGCGAGTTCACGCGTCGAGGGCAGCTTCGCCCCTTCGCGCAACCGCCCCTGGGCAATGGCCTGGCGCAGGGCCCGGTGCAATTGCCGGTACACCTCGCCCTGGCCGTCGAGTTCAATAAACAGTCCCATGCTCACCTCGCATGGCGTGACAGCGGGCGCTCAGGCCAGCACGCCGTGCCGATGGTCGTCCGGCGATGCAGCCTTGCGCGCCGCATCGCAATAGTTGCACTGGCCCCGAGGGCACAGCAAAGCCTCCGCGTCGTGGCCCAGCAGCGCCGAGGCCGCCTCGAACACGCGGGCCGAGGGGGCGAGCAGGGCCTCGGCATGCCCCAGCAGCCCTGTGGTCTGCCAGCCCCTGCGCCGCAGTTCGTCGCCCACCCGCTCGAAGCCGCGGCAGCAGTGGTCGATCTCGCGGTAGCGCAACTCCACTAGCGCGCCATCGAGCCGCACCACCGACCGCGCCTCGAAGCCATAGGCCACACCGGCCACGTTCTCGGCCACGTGGATGGTGGTGTTCGCGTCATGCCCGACACCGGCCAGCAGCACCTTGCCGCCAGCCACGATGGCGCGCCCCGGCGGGCTGTCAGGCCCGTGCGGCACGACCACCGAATGCGGCGCCAGCAGCTGCCCGGCCAGCGGCCCCTGCGCTGCGAAGGCATGCGGGTTGTCGCTGCGCATCACACCGGGCAGGCGCCAGAAAGTGTCGGCCACCACGCCCATGTCGCGGCAGGGTGTCTTGGCCGGGTCGAACAAGGCATCGTGGTCGGCCAGGCTGGGCATCATCAGCGTGCCCGTCGGCCCCACGGCCTGCAGCAGCGCGTGGATGAACCCCTCGGGCCCGCCTTCCACCGGCCCCACCTCGGAGAAGGCCGTGTGCACCACCAGCAAATCGCCCGCACGCACACCCAGCGAATGCAGCTGAATGGCCAGTTGCTGAGGCGGTACGGGGGTCTTCATGGCGGAAGGATGGGACTGTAGGGGGCGCCTGCCGCACGCAACAGTACCACTTCATCGGCCATGCCGTGAGCCATTCGCCCAGGCGGGCTGAATGTCAGCAGCCCGGCAGCATCATGCATTCGCTCCTCCGTGGATCCGTGTGTCCGGATCACGACGAAGCAGGCCCGCCTTTTTCGACAAGGGCGGCCGGAGCCGCCCCCGCTGCGGCTTCGCTCAGCGGACGAGGTGGCGGCGCGGATCGAAATCGCGCGCCGCCACGCCCTTCAGCAACACCAGCGGCAACCAGGCGCCGTGGGGGCTGGCGCCCCTGCGCACCTTCAGGATGGCGCCAGCCCCGGTGGGGTGCAGCCGGGCCTGGCCCGAGGCGAACGGGTCGGCGCCCGCGGCCGGGAACAGGGCCCGCAGGTCCAGCCGGTCATGCGCCAGTTCGAAGTCATGGATCACGTCGGGTCCGTCGAGCGCACTGCGGTAGACGAAGACATCCGCGCCTGTGCCACCCCAGATCCTGTCGGGTCCCTTGCCGCCGATGAGGATGTCGTCGCCCGGCGTGCCCTGCACCTTTTCAGGCCGGCGGCTGCCCTGGATGGTGCGGTAGAGCTGCAGGCCCACCACCACCGGGTCGTGGTCGGACGATCGATACGGCGTGGGGCTGTACAGGTCCTGCGGCTTGAATTCCAGGTTGTAGTCGATCACCGAAGGCTCGTCGGTGTTGATGTGCCATTCGGTGGCGCCCGTCACCTTGGGGCTCAGGCTGGGGCTGGCCAGCGCATGGTCGAGCCGGCCGGCGGCGCCGTCGAAGACATACCCGTAGCCGAAGCGGTTGTAGCGGCCCACCTCGTCCACCCAGCCGCGCTGCGTGAGTTCGTGCACCGGGTCTTCCTGCGCATAGGCGTTGAGGTCGCCGATCACCAGCACGTCCTCGGTGTCGCCGGCCACCTGCAGGGCCTCGGCGAAGTCGGCCAATGCCTGCGCCTGCCGCACGCGCAGTGCGTTCCAGCAGCCCTGCAGGTCGCCCTGGTCGGCCTCGGCGCCGGTGGCATCGCCGCAGCTCTTCGACTTGAAGTGGTTCACGATCACCGCAAAGCGTTCACCGTTGGCCGCCGCAAAGGTCTGTCCCAGTGGCGGGCGGTTGTGCACCGGGTCGGCGTCGATCAGCGACGGGCCGGCCAGGCTCACGCGTGCGGGCTTGTAGAGGAAAGCCAGCTTGATGGCATCGGTGCCCGCGCCGGCCTCGGCCTGGGGCACGGCGGCGTACACGCCTGCACCCACGCGGGCATTGAGCGCGTCCACCAGGTGGCGCAGCGCCACGTCACCGTTGTTCTGGATCTCGATCAGGCCCACCACGTCGGCATCGATGGCGGCCAGCGCCGCCACGATCTTGTCGCGCTGGCGCAGGTACTCGGCCAGGTTGCTGGCCCCGCGGCAGTTCGAGGCGGCCACGGCATCACCGAGCCGGCAACCCTGGCCCGACTCACCGTCCGCCGTGCGCCCATCGGTGAAGGTGGTGAAGAAGTTCAGCACGTTGAAGCTGGCCACCCGGACATTGCCCCCCACCGGATCGGGCACCTGCGTGCGCGGGTGCGCACGCGTGAAGCGCGGCGGCACCGTGGGATGGATGCGGTAGCTGGCCAGCCCCGCGCTGCTGGCCGTCGCCAGGCCATAGTCCACCACGCCCACCACGGCATCCACCGTGTCGCCGGCACGCACCGTGTTGTCGACGCCGATGTAGGGAATGGGGTTGGGGTTCTGCGCCGTGGTGCTGTCGTCCAGGATGAAGCTGCGGCGCACGTTCTCCTGCGCCAGCGCCTGGGCCAGCGGACCGGGGCGGTGGCGGTTGGTGGGCGTCTCCAGGCGGCCGCCCACCGACATCGTCAGCTGGCCGTAGCGACCCAGGAAGAAGTTCTGCGACACCGTGACCGGGCCCGGCACCCGCACCAGCATGCCCTCGTAGCGCTCCAGGCCGGCTCCGCCCTGGGCCGGCAGGTCCAGGGTCGTGGGCGAGATCGCCACACCGTCGCGCACCACCTGCAGCCCCTGCACATTGGTGAGCTGCGTCACCGGGTTGGCGGCCGTCTGTGCATTCGTGGCCGCGCCGGTGTTGAACTCGGCCACCGTGCCCGTCAGGCGCAACAGCTGGCCCACGGCCGGGCGTGGGGCCGTGGCCGCGGTGCCGGTGAACACGAAGATCCCGTCGGAGGTGGCCGGGTTGCCGTCGCCCACCGGATCCTGCAGGAAGAAGCCGTTGTTCGTCAGGTGCGTCACCACACCCTCGGTGGTCACCGTCAGCCCCACCAGCGGGCTGGTGGCGCCCGTGCCCTGGATGCCGGGGATGCGCGTGAGGCTGGCCACGTTGATGAGCAGCGTGCAGTCGGCCGTCTGGCCCTGGTTGTTGGCCCATCGCAGCGCAATCGGGTAGCTGCCCGCAGCAGTGCCCGGGGCCACCTCCAGCCGCAGGCCGGCCGAGCCGCCCACCCCCGTGGCCGGGGTGAAGCTGCCCAGGCTCACGCCGGCGGGCAGCGTGCCCTGCACCTGCCCAGCCACCACGATGCCGTCGGCGTCGCTGGCCGAGGCCTCCACATGTCCGCCCGCGCCCTGCGCCAGCGACAGCACTGGGCACGACGGCACGATGGGCGCACTCGCCGGCGCGCTGCACGCCCGGGCGGGCACCGCGCTGTTGCGCGGGTTCGGCGTGGTGGCCGTGAAATCGCCCAGGTTGTCGCCGCTGTCCTGGCAGCCGGCGCGTGCGCGCAGGGCCGCCGTCGTGTTCGACAGCGCGGGTGCCGGGGCACTGCCCTCGAAATGGTTGGCACTGCCGTAGCCGACGAAGTCCAGCACCGCAGGGCCTGCGGGGGCCGTGCCGGTCAGCGCGGCGGTGCCCTGCACCAGGGCCACCTTGCCGGCCGTGGCACTGAGCATCAGGCTGCCCAGGGAATCGGGCGCGGGCAGCGGCGTGGTGCCGCCTGCGCCTGCGCTTTGCTGAGCCAGGTGGTACTGTCCCGGCTGCAGCGTCATGCCGGCCAGCGGCGACACCGACCAACTGCTGCCTGCGGCCGATGTGTACTGGATCGACCAGCCGGCCAGGCTCACCGGCTGCGAGCCGGCGTTGAAGATCTCGACGAAGTCATGCGTGTACGTGGCACCGCTGTTGCCGCCTCCGCCATAGACCTGACTGATCACCACGCCCTGGCCCAGCGACCACGGCGTCACGCTCAGGGCCAGGGCCCCGACGAACAGTTTCCACTTCATGCTGCACCTCCCTTGGGTGCCGCCGATTCTGGAAAGCGCGCGTGACGCGCCGGTGACGGCCGCCAGCGCCGCCGCGCGTCAGGGTCAGCCCTTGCCGGGCAGGGCCTGCGCCACCCAGCGGTCGCGCCCCTGGTGCTTGGCGTCATACAAGGCCTTGTCGGCGCGCGCCAGCGTCTGCATCAGCGACTCAGGCTGCGGCAGCAGCCGCCGCGCCGTGCAGCCCACCGACACCGTGAACGCCACCTCGCCGCCGCCGGGCAGGCGCACCGCCTGGTGGCGGGCCGCTTCCACCAGGCGGGCGGCGAACACGCTGGCCTCGCCCAGCGAACAGTCGCGCAGCAGCACGCAGAACTCCTCGCCCCCGTAGCGGCCCACCAGGTCGGTGCTGCGCACCGTGTTGGCGATCAGCCGCGCCGCATGGGCCAGCACCACGTCGCCCGCCGCGTGGCCGTGCGTGTCATTCACCTGCTTGAAGTGGTCGAGGTCGATCATCGCCACCGCAAAATGCACCGGCGGGCGCGCCTGCTCCAGCGCGCGGCCCATGTCCATGAAGGCCATTCGCGTGAACAGGCCCGTGAGCCCGTCACGCCGCGCGCGGTCCAGCACCTCCTGCCGCTGGCGCTCGTGCACCATCGAAAAGAAGCCGATCGACGCCCCCACCACAAAGAGCGCGCCCATCAGCAGCACGCCGATCTGCGGCCGCGACGGCGCGCCCGGCGACACCGCCTCGGCCTGCCCGAACAGGCTCAGCACCGCACGCATCAGGAAGCCCGCGGCCATGGCCGCCATCACCAGCCCCGCCACGAACACCGCGCCATTGCGGTGCTGCCGCGCATGGCTGAGCACCAGCACCGCCGTGGCCAGGAAGAGCAGCGCAATCGCGCTCGACAGCGTGACCACCGCCACCGCCGTGGACGTGCCCAAGCCATACGACACCGCCACCCCGCTCACCCCGAAGCCATAGATGCCCCACAGCAGCCGGCGCGACACTTGGCGGCTCATCAGCCGCGCATGCGCCAGCAGCCCATACACCGGCACCAGCATCACCAGCAGGTTGGCCACCACAAAGCCCAGGAACCACGGCGCATGCCCGCGAAAGAAGAACAACAGGAAGGCCCCACCCGCGGCCAGCATCGCCTTGCCCCATTCGCGCAGGCCAAAGCGCAGGTCGGGCAGCGTGCGCATCGAGCTGAAGGCCATCGCCGCCATCAGGAAGGCCAGCACCGAAATCGAAAACAGCAGCGTGCCTGGGTCAAGAGGCGGGGCCGAGCGGAACGACAGCATTCAGGGCATCCGGACGCGGGAGGGAGGTGTTCGCGAATGTAACGGCGGGATGCCGGTGCGGAGGCAGCTGCGAGGGGGCCGATGGTGAAGAGGTAAGGCGACTGCGCAGTGCGTCACGTCATCTTGTGCAAAAGCCTGTGACCCCCCCTTAAGGGGGAGGTGAGAGAGCGTGACATCTTGTAAGCATTCAGGAGAATGATTCGCCAAACCTGAAGGAATTCAGTTGGACCTTAGAGGAGTTCAATATGACCAACCGCGAGCGGCCATGCCGAACATTCCGGGATGAATGTGCGCAGGATGGTTGAGAATGCCGGACAGCCGTGGGGCAAACTGTCTGAAACGGGTGAGCGTCATCCTCTCGTCGATCACTGCCTTGATGTCGCGCTCGTTTGTCGGGCGATGCTGGAGCTGCCCCGTCTGACCCGCCTGGGGCCGCTGCAGACGGGGCATAAGGAACGGCTTGCCGTCATCGTGTTCCTGCACGACTTCGGCAAGTGCAACCGGGGCTTCCAGGCCAAAGCGGACCCTGCCGCGCGTGACACCGCCGGGCATGTGATGGAAGCCGCAGCCCTGCTGCTGGAGCTGCAAGACCGATGGCCGCCCGCGTGGACTGCGCTGATCGGCGATCTGTGCGGCTGGTTTGCCAGCGAAGAACAGGCGTTTCAGATGCTGCTGGCCAGTATCTCGCACCATGGTCGGCCCGTGTCGTTGAGCGATTACCAGGCCTCGGGCGTGGATCGCGCCGCGAAGAAGTGGTGGAGTTCGGCCAACGGGTATGACCCGCTGGCTGCGCTGGAGGAACTGGCGCAGGCGGCGCGCCGCGCATTCCCCGATGCATTCCGCGCGGATGTGCCGCCCATCGAAGCAACACCCGAATTGCAGCAGCGATTTGCCGGCTTTGTGATGCTGGCCGACTGGATTGGCTCGGACACGCACTTCTTTCCTTACCGGCAATGCGCTGAAGAAGATCGCTTGACGCTTGCTCGCACCGCGGCCGAACGCGCCTTGCGCGCCATCGGCCTTGTGCCGCCCGAGCCGCGCAGGCCCCGGCCGTTTACGTCCGTGTTTCCGTTTGCCCCCACGTCCTTGCAAGCGGCCTTGGCCGACACCCTCGACCTTGGCGACGACACACGACTGCTGCTGGCCGAATCCGACACCGGCTCAGGCAAGACCGAAGCCGCACTGGCGTGGTTTTTCCGCCTGTATGCGCAGCACGAGGTCGACGGCTTGTATTTCGCACTGCCCACCCGTGTGGCGGCGCGTGAACTCTACGAGCGCGTGCGGCGAGCGGTAGAGGCGGCGTTTGAACCCGAGCAGCGCCCCGGCCCCGTACTACTGGCCGCCCCCGGCTATGTAAAGGCGGACGGCGAGTCGGTGCAGGCCCTGCTCACCGACCCCCAAGGCACCTTGTGGGAGGACCACGCGCAAGAGGCGCGGCGTGAACGTCTGTGGTCCGCCGAGCGACCCAAACGCTTCCTGGCCGCGCCCGTCGCCGTGGGCACCATCGACCAAGCCTTGCTGTCGGTGCTGCAGGTCAAGCACAGCCTGCTGCGCTCGGTGTGCCTGGACCGGCACCTGCTGGTCGTGGACGAAGTGCACGCCTCCGACCCCTACATGCGCGAGGTGCTGCGCGCGTTGTTGCGTGGACATTTGGCGCGTGGCGGCTGGGCGCTGCTGCTGTCGGCCACCTTGGGCGAATCGGCGGCCGCCCTGTACTTCGAACGGGATGCAGCGCCGCTCGATGAGGCTCTGACGCGGCCCTACCCCCTGCTGTCAGCCCGATCAGGCGCCTGGCCCATGCCTGCCGCACGCGAGCGCAGCATCCAGGCGGAACTCGCCCCCACGCTGACCGACGACGAGGCGCTGTTGCCGGCGCTGATCCAGGCACTCGAGCGCGGCGCGCGCGTGCTGGTGGTGTGCAACACCGTCGCGCGGGCCAATGCCCTTTTTCGGCGGGTGGAGGCGATCCTGCAAGCCGAGAACCCGCACCTGCTGCCCGCGCTGTTCGGGCTGCAGGGGGTGGGCTGCCCGCATCACGGCCGCTTCGCCCGCGAAGACCGCGAGCGGCTGGACGCCGCCGTCACCGTGCTACTGGGCAAGGGCTCGTCGGAGGGTGCGCGGCTGCTCATCGGCACCCAGACGCTGGAACAGAGCCTGGACATCGACGCCGATTGGCTGGTCACCGACCTGGCGCCGATGGACGTGCTGATCCAGCGTTTCGGACGACTGCACCGTCACGAGCGTGGGCAGCGCCCTCACGGATTCGAGACCCCTCGGGTGCTGGTTCGCGTGCCGCCGCGTGATCTCGCGGAGTACCTCGGCAAGGGCGGCGAACTGCGTGCGCCCGCAGGGCTGGGCAGCGTCTATGCGGATGGGCGGATGCTGGCGTGTACCTGGGAAGAACTGCGGCAACGGCTCGCGCTGGCGTTGCCCCGGCAGGCGCGCGAACGCATCGAACGCACCACCCACCCGGAAGCGCTCGACGCCCTGCCCGAGGTCTGGCGCACCCATGGCCAGCAATTGGTCGGAAAGGTGGAAGCCGAAATCGTGCAAGCCCTGCGCTCGGTGCTCGACGACAAGCCGTTCGGCGAGCTGCACTATGCCGACAAGAGCGAACGCGTGCTCACCCGGCTGGGGCGTCCCACCTTCGAGATTCCGCTCGCGCAGCCGATGCCATCACCCTTTGGCGTGGACATCTACCGCGTGGCCATTCCTTCGCACTGGCTGACGGAAGGCCAGGCGCCGGAGTCCGTGCGCGCGGAACTCACCGAGGAGGGCTTCCGATTCTCCATCGGTGAGACTTCCTTCCGCTACACCCGTTTCGGTTTGGAGAAAGACGATGCATGACCTGCTCACCGACCCACTGATCGGCGTGCGCACCCCAGAGAGCGAGCGCCGCGTCAGCCTGCCCGACCTGCTGGCCGCCCTCTCGGCCGGCACCGTGGAGGGCTACACGGGTCTGCGCGCCCACCAGGCCGACCCCTGGCACGTGTTCCTGGTGCAACTGGCCGCCAGCATCCAGGCGCGACGCCCCACCGAACGACTCCCCACCGATGCCGCCTACTGGCGTGACGGACTGCTGGATTTGGCCGATGGCATGGAAGCCGCCTGGCATCTGGTCGTGGAGGACGTAACCCAGCCGGCGTTCCTGCAGCATCCGTGGACAAGCTGGGAGGCTGAGGCGGTTGACTACGGCGTGAGAATCGTGCGCGGGCAGACCGTGTACGACGCCAAGGCCAGCACACCCGATGAGCTCGATGTGCTCGTCACCTCCAAGAATCATGATGTCAAGATGGCGCGCGTAGGGCCTGACGAGGCAGAAGCGTGGATGTATGCCTTGCTATTGCTGCAAACCACGAGTGGCTTTTTGGGCCAAGGCAACTACGGCATCGTGCGCATGAACGGTGGCTTCGCCAGTCGTTCGGTCGTCTCCTGGACGTTATCGCGGCACCCTTGTGACAGATTTCGCGATGAGGTCCGCACGATAAACAGTCTGCGCGAGGAAACCATTCGCACTTACGGCTACGCCAAGCGCGGCGTCGTTCTGACTTGGCTGACGCAATGGAAGCGAAGTGATCATCAGTTCTATCTCAGGGATCTCGAGCCGTGGTTTATCGAAACCCCCCGCCCTGTGCGCTTGGTGCACTTCATGTCCGGAGAGACCATTGCCCTTGGCGCTACGAGCAAAGCGCGGCAAACCGGCCCCAAGACGCTCGAGAACGGCGACATTGGCGACCCATGGACATCCATCAACACCGGCGACAAGAAGAAAGGGCGCTCGGCGCTAACGCTGTCTGCCGACGGCTACACCCCGCAGCGCTTGACTGATTTGATCTTTGAACAGGGTTTCGAACTGACCGCCCTGCAAAAGCCCCAGCCCGGCAACGACTCGGGATGGTTTATCGCGTCGTGCCTAGTACGCGGCCAAGGAACGACCGAGGGCTTTCATCGGAAGGAGATTCCAGTCCCGTCCAAGGCGCGCTTGGCGCTGCTGAACAAGCAGCACCGCGATTCGTTAGGCCATTTGGCGCAAAAGCTGCTGAGCGACGCGAAGGAAGTGCAGAAGGCGCTGAACACAGCGCTGACGGTGCTGACCGAGGGCGGCCCTGACAAGGCGGATTTCGAGCGCGTCGAGAACTGGCTCAAAGCGGGACGCAAGGACTTCGGCCGACGCTGGGAGGCGATGTACTTCCCCACGCTTTGGCGCGGCGCCGCCGAAGATCACGAAGCCGTGCGCAGCGACTGGCAGCAGCAGCTCGTCAATGCGGCGCAAGACCTGCTCGAAGAATCCACCCAACGCCTGCCGCTGCCCGCCAACCGCACCTGGCGGGCCATCACGCAAGCGCAGCGCGCCTTTCGCAGCATGCTGCACAAGAGCCACTTGCCGTGGCCTGCACCCGCCCGTTCAGAAAAAGCTGACACGATGGAGGAAACCACTAAATGACCACCCCCGCCCAAACCGCGCCTGTAGAACCGACGCTGGCCTCCGACATTGCCCGGCTGGCGGGCGTGATCGGCGCGACTCACTACCCCAGCGGCGATCGCGCCGCGCTGCGCCGCTGGGCGCCGGGTCAACCCGCACCGTTGGCCTTCTATCGGCTGTGGCTCCGACATCTTGGCAGCGATCTGCCGCCGGAAAAACTTACCGAAGTCTGGATGGTCTTGGTGTGGGGAATCGCCAGCCTCGGAGAGAAATGCCATGACCCCAAGCGCCCCTTCGGCCAATCTCTGGCCGAAAGCGGCTACTCGGAAGGTCGATTGGAGCGTCTGCTGTCTGCGCCGGACGATGTGCGCATCGATGTCTTCATGAGCGCCGTGCGCTTTCTCGCCGCCAAGGGCGAACGCTTCGATGGGCGGGACGCTGCGCAGTTTCTGCTGACGATCGATGCCGACAAGCGCGAGAGCCTGCATCGCCGCATCGCGGCCGCGTATTTCCGCCACCTGCCCCAAACATCCAAAGCCAAGGAGTGATGCCTATGTTCCTGCAAATCCACACCCTCACCGCCTACCCCGCGAGCCTCTTGAACCGCGACGATGCGGGGCTGGCCAAGCGCATTCCGTTCGGCAACGCGATCCGGCTGCGCGTGTCGTCCCAGTGCCTGAAGCGCCACTGGCGCGAGGATCTCACCCAGCGGCTGCCGGACTTGCCCGACGGACAGCGCACGCGCTCCTTCTTCACCCGCACCGTGCTGCCCAAAGCCGTGGCGGCAGGTGTGCCTGAAGCGTTGGCCGCCGCGTTGATCGAACCGCTGGCCAAAGCCGTCATCGACGGCGGCGTCAAGGAAGGTGGCGATCTGAATCAGCCCGTGCTGTTCGGGCAGCGCGAGGCCGACTACTTCGCCCAGATGCTGCTGCAGGTCAGCCGGGAGGCAGACCCCGCCAAGGCGCTGTCTGAGCGGCTTAAGTCCAAGGAAGAAAAAGACAACCTCAAAGCCTTGGGCAGATCGGCCGCCGGGCTGACGGCGGCGCTCTTCGGCCGCATGGTCACCTCCGACCTTCTGGCCCGCGTGGATGCACCGGTCCATGTGGCCCACGCGATGACCGTGCACGCTGCCAATACCGAGATGGACTACTTCACCGTCGTGGACGACCTGAACCGCGACGATGAAACCGGCGCCGCGCACGCCAACCAGACGGAGCTCGGCGCGGGCCTGTACTACGGCTACGTGGCTGTGGACCTGCCGCTGCTGGTGTCCAACCTGACCGGTTGCGAGGCCAAGGACTGGAAGAGCCAAGACGCGACGGTCGTCCGGCGTGTGGTAGACGCGCTGGTGTCGAGCATCGTTCAGCAAAGCCCCGGGGCCAAGAAGGGCAGCACCGCCCCCTATGCCTGGGCCGACCTGCTGCTGCTGGAGGCGGGCAATGCGCAGCCGCGCACGCTGGCCAATGCCTTCCTGGAGGCAGTGCCCTGGAAGGATTCCAAGCAAGACCTGCGTGCGGCGGCGATGCATCGACTGGCCGACTATCTGTGCCGGCTGGACGAGATGTACGGCGCTGCCTCGGGATACCGAGGTTTGTCCACCGTGCTCGACCCGCTTCCGCCGGGGTTGCCCCCCAAGGCGCCCGTGCCCGCCAACCTTGCCGCCGCGCTCGACGCCATCTGGGGCTAATGGGATGGACTGCCTCATCTTGCGATTCGATGCGCCGCTGATGAGCTTCGGCGGCGTGGTGGTCGATCAGCTCAACCCCACCGGCCGCTTCCCCGGCAAGTCCCTGCTCGCCGGACTGCTGGGCAACGCCCTCGGCTGGGACCACCGCGATGCCGACATGCTCCAAGCCTTGCAAGACCGGCTGCGCATCGCCGCCCGTTGGGATGCCGAGCCGGTGGCACTGACGGACTACCAAACCGTGGATCTGGGCCAGCCCTGCATGATGGACACCGGCTGGACCACCCGCGGCAAGCGCGAAGACCGCAAAGGCGGCTCTGCTGCCACCGGCACACATCAACGCTGGCGCGACCACTGGGCCAACGGGGTGGCCACCGTGGCGCTCACGCTCGACGGCGAAGGGCGACCCACGGTGGGCGACCTGGAGAGCGCCCTGCGCACGCCCGCCCGGCCGTTGTTCATCGGCCGCAAACCCTGCCTGCCCGCCGCCCCCCTCCTCATCGGCCGCCGCGAGGCCCAAGGGGTGAAAGCGGCCCTTGCCGCCGAGCCGCTGGCCGACATCGGCCCGCGCCGTAGGCCCCATCCCCTCCATGCGTTGTGGCCGCTCGACGAAGGGCTGGGCGCCAGCTCGGAAGAGCGCTTCGATCGGCGCGACTGGGGCAACAACATCCACCGCGGCGCCGAGCGCTATGCCGTGGGCATTCTGGAGCTGACGGCATGAGCGGGCTGCATCTGCTGCGCATTCCCATCCATGTGCCGCGTTTGCTGCGGTTTGCCGCCGAGCAGGGCATCACACAGGAAGACGAGACCTTGGGCTACACCCTGCACGCCTGGTTCGCTGCGCTGTTCGGTGATCAGGCGCCCAAGCCCTTTCGCCACATCGAGCGTCGCAGCGAGGTGCTGGCCTATGCAAGGGCGGATGCGGCGACCTTGTTGGCGCAAGCCCAGGCCTTCGCTTCGCCGCAAGCTTGGGCGGCGCTCGACCCCGAGGGCGTGGCCAGCAAGCCCATGCCCGACGCTTGGCGGGCAGGCCAGCGCCTGAGGCTGGAGGTGCTGACTTGCCCGGTGTCGCGCCAAGGGGACGAAGAAAAAGACCTGTATCTGCGCGCGCTCGACCGCTTGGGAGATGCAGCGCCGCCGCGGGCTGAGGTGTACCGGACTTGGTTCACCGCGCAATGGGCCGATGCGGTCCGCATCGATCAGCTTGAACTGCTGGGCATGAGTGCCCGAAGCCGCCTGTTGCGGCGTGCGCGCAACGGGACGAACCGTCTGCGCATCGTCGAGCGGCCGCAGGCGCTGTTCGGTGCCGATGCGGTGATTGTCGACGCCGATCGCTTTTCTGGATTGCTGGCGCGTGGCATCGGCCGGCACCGTGCGTTCGGCTTCGGCATGGTATTGCTCTCCCCGCCGCGATGAGCCCGGTACCTGGCCTCATGCATGGGCGGCTGGGCCTGGCCGCCTCGCGCATCCCGCATGCCGACCGGCACGGCCTGCTATGGCTCGAATACGGCAAGCTCTCGGTGGAGGACGGCACGCTGCGTTTCGTGGCTGCCAAAAGCGAGACGCTGGACGCAGGCGACTACGCCATTCCCTACCAGGCCGTTTCGATGATCCTGCTGGGCCCTGGCACCAGCATCACGCAAGACGTGCTGCGCTTGTGCGCGCGCCACGGCACGTTGATCGCCGCCGTCGGCGAAGGCGGCGTCAAGAGCTACACCGCCCCGCCGCTGGGCCAAGGGCGCTCTGACGTCGCGCGGGCGCATGCCGAGCGCTGGGCCGACCCGAAACGACGGCTCGACACGGCCCGCCGGCTCTATGCGTGGCGTTTCGGCCGTGTGCTGCCCCACCGCGACATCGAAACCCTGCGTGGCATCGAAGGGGCGCGCATCAAGGAGAGCTACAAGCTCGCGGCCCAGCGGTTCGGCATTGAATGGCACGGACGCCGCTACGACCGACAGAACCCGACGGCGGCCGATCTGCCCAACCAGGCCCTCAACCATGCGGCCACGTTCGTCGAAGCGGCGGCCGACCTCGCCGTTGCTGCGGTCGGTGCTCTGCCGCCATTGGGCTTCATCCATGAAGATTCCAGCAATGCTTTCACCCTGGATGTGGCTGATCTTTTTCGGGTGGATCTGACGCTTCCCTTGGCCTTCGGTGCCGTTCGTGCCTTGCGTGATAGCGAAACGGACAACCTTGAACGGGAAGTCAGACGCCTCGCGACGAAGCTGTTTCGCCAGGAGAAGCTCATTCCCCGCATGATCGATCGCATCAAGGAGCTGTTCGATGTCGATGACCGTGGTAGTGACGCGTAACGTGTCTTCGCGTGTGCGCGGCTTCCTCGCCTCTGCGATGCTGGAACTCGTACCGGGGGTCTACAGCGCGCCTCGTCTGTCCCCCGCTGTGCGCGGTCGGGTTTGGGACGTGCTCGAAGACTGGTTTCCCAATGAGCGGGATGCGTCGATCGTGATGCTCTGGCAGGAGCGGAATATCCCCGGCGGGCAAGCGGTGCGCACGCTGGGCAGTCCGCCTATTGAGTTTCTGGACGTCGATGGGCTGATCCTGGCGCGTCAGCTGCCCCGAGCGGGCACTGCATAAGAATGCGGACTTTTCTTTAACAATCAAGAGGTTACACTGTATAGGCTCCCCCGCGTGAGCGGGGATCGACCCACCCGGAGCCAGACTGCGCCCATCCCAGCCTCGGCTCCCCCGCGTGAGCGGGGATCGACCTCCCGATGACAAACTCACGCAGGGTGCGAGACCGGCTCCCCCGCGTGAGCGGGGATCGACCCGTTGAGCATGGCGTCCCACGCATCCCGCGCCGGGCTCCCCCGCGTGAGCGGGGATCGACCCAAGGTTGGTCTGCGCGGCGTTTCTTGGCATGAGGCTCCCCCGCGTGAGCGGGGATCGACCTGGCGGGGACGGAGGCTTGGGCGGGGGCGGTGCGGCTCCCCCGCGTGAGCGGGGATCGACCCGCCCTTGAGGCGTGCCTGGTGGTGGAAGGGCGGGCTCCCCCGCGTGAGCGGGGATCGACCCCAGGGGGCTGGCGTTGGGGTGGAGTTCGGTGGGGCTCCCCCGCGTGAGCGGGGATCGACCCAGATCCGGCGCTGGTCCACCAACGGGAACCTGGGCTCCCCCGCGTGAGCGGGGATCGACCCTGGGCGCCCTGCAGGTACATGGCCAGGCGCTCGGCTCCCCCGCGTGAGCGGGGATCGACCCGGCGGCACGGCCTTCAGCTGACAAGTCGGTCTGGCTCCCCCGCGTGAGCGGGGATCGACCCACGTTGGCTTCGTTGGCCGGATGATCGCCGGGGGCTCCCCCGCGTGAGCGGGGATCGACCCTCACAGGCTACCAAGTAAAGCAGATCAACGACGGCTCCCCCGCGTGAGCGGGGATCGACCCCCGCAGGGGTTCCGTGCCGAAGGCATAGAGCCGGCTCCCCCGCGTGAGCGGGGATCGACCTGCAGGAAGGCTTCATGACCGAGGAGCAGCAGGGGCTCCCCCGCGTGAGCGGGGATCGACCCCGGCATCAAGATGAAGGCCGAAACAGAAACGGGGCTCCCCCGCGTGAGCGGGGATCGACCCATCGTAGAGGCCCCCGAGGGATGGCTATCGCCGGCTCCCCCGCGTGAGCGGGGATCGACCCCGCATCCCGCAGGGCAGCAGCAGCGCGAGAGCGGCTCCCCCGCGTGAGCGGGGATCGACCTGCAGTGGCTTGATCGCCTCATGGGCAAGCAGTGGCTCCCCCGCGTGAGCGGGGATCGACCTGGACGCCGCTGCCATCGCGGCGGCACGCGAAGGGCTCCCCCGCGTGAGCGGGGATCGACCCTGAAGCGCCCGCGACTTCTTGATCACCGTGCTGGCTCCCCCGCGTGAGCGGGGATCGACCTCTGGTTTGCCGGCCTAGACGACAAAGAGCGCAGGCTCCCCCGCGTGAGCGGGGATCGACCCCTATCCTGTCCGATCATTGGCGCATGGATACGGGCTCCCCCGCGTGAGCGGGGATCGACCCTGGTGAAGTCTGGGAAGCCGCAAAAGCAAGCTGGCTCCCCCGCGTGAGCGGGGATCGACCTCTTCGATCAGGTAGGCGTTCCCGTCCGTTCCCGGCTCCCCCGCGTGAGCGGGGATCGACCTCACGAACATCTCTCCAACCCAGCTCTCGTTGAGGCTCCCCCGCGTGAGCGGGGATCGACCTTACCGTAACCGGCGCTAGTCTGGCTGGCAGGCGGCTCCCCCGCGTGAGCGGGGATCGACCCCGCTCGGCAGCTTGGAAGGCTTGGACCGAGAAGGCTCCCCCGCGTGAGCGGGGATCGACCCGTTCTCGCAACTTGTGCGCTGCTTGTGCTGTTGGCTCCCCCGCGTGAGCGGGGATCGACCCGCGCCGCCAAGCTCATCATAAAGGAACTTGACGGCTCCCCCGCGTGAGCGGGGATCGACCCCAAGCCTAACGACTCACCGCATCCGATAGGAAGGCTCCCCCGCGTGAGCGGGGATCGACCCAGCCAGGATTGTGCGGCTGCAGTGCGCGGCGAGGCTCCCCCGCGTGAGCGGGGATCGACCCAAAATCCGGAACCGCACTGCCGTGCATGCGCGGGCTCCCCCGCGTGAGCGGGGATCGACCCTGCCCTGGTGCCCGATGCAGTGAGGCCAGATGGGCTCCCCCGCGTGAGCGGGGATCGACCTCGGACTCGATCAGACGCCGCATCTTTAGGGCAGGCTCCCCCGCGTGAGCGGGGATCGACCCGATCAATGCGCCAATCCGCCGCCGCCTACATGGGCTCCCCCGCGTGAGCGGGGATCGACCCCAGCTCGATGGAGTCACGCTGCCAGAACGGGTGGCTCCCCCGCGTGAGCGGGGATCGACCCGCCGTGCGGCCTGTCAGCGAGGGACCGCAGAAGGCTCCCCCGCGTGAGCGGGGATCGACCCCCCCGGGAATCCAGATAGACGAGGATGGATAGGCTCCCCCGCGTGAGCGGGGATCGACCACAGCGCAAGGCGAGCCTCTCGAAGGTTGTTATGGCTCCCCCGCGTGAGCGGGGATCGACCCGATCTGGCCGCCGATGAGTTGGATGTATTCCGGGCTCCCCCGCGTGAGCGGGGATCGACCTGCTTGTGCACGCCTTTCCAGCATCAAGGGCGAGGCTCCCCCGCGTGAGCGGGGATCGACCCCGACGTCGTCGGTGAAGACGAAGACGGCGTCTGGCTCCCCCGCGTGAGCGGGGATCGACCCTCAATCGCCCTGATGCGGATGTGACGCGCTAGGGCTCCCCCGCGTGAGCGGGGATCGACCCGAGCGCGGGCGTCCCGAGGTGCTGAACGTGGGGGCTCCCCCGCGTGAGCGGGGATCGACCTGCCACCGACTGCCTGACCCACACTCATGGCTGGGCTCCCCCGCGTGAGCGGGGATCGACCCCGCATCGATCATGACAAGCGCCTCATGAGAAGGGCTCCCCCGCGTGAGCGGGGATCGACCCCTACTAAGTGGGCCGAACTCCCGCCCGGCAGCGGCTCCCCCGCGTGAGCGGGGATCGACCTGCCCCGCGTGTCCTTGGTCTCGATCTTGGCCCGGCTCCCCCGCGTGAGCGGGGATCGACCCGTTCGTGACTGCTGCCGGTGTCCTGATCATCGGGCTCCCCCGCGTGAGCGGGGATCGACCCGTCCAACGATGCCAAGAAGGCCAAGGCTGACCGGCTCCCCCGCGTGAGCGGGGATCGACCCGGCGTGGACGTGATCGTCCCCACCACGGCCGAGGCTCCCCCGCGTGAGCGGGGACCGACCCGGCGAGCGAAGGAACTGGAGCAGTTGCGGTAGGGCTCCCCCGCGTGAGCGGGGATCGACCCGACATGGTGCGCGCGATCCATGCGGACGGCTAGGCTCCCCCGCGTGAGCGGGGATCGACCGCAGCGTCAAGCCTGCGCCGGAAAAGACTGTGCGGCTCCCCCGCGTGAGCGGGGATCGACCCATGCCATGAGCAACAACGACAAGGCAGCGGAGGGCTCCCCCGCGTGAGCGGGGATCGACCCATCCGCTATCCCATCGGCTGGTGTGCCTACGAGGCTCCCCCGCGTGAGCGGGGATCGACCCCATAGCGCAAGGGGTTGCGCAAGCCGAAGGCCGGCTCCCCCGCGTGAGCGGGGATCGACCTTGACCGAGCGGGGCCAGATCGAGGGATATGGCGGCTCCCCCGCGTGAGCGGGGATCGACCCCTGGGCGGATCTGGCGGCGACGGCATTTTCATGGCTCCCCCGCGTGAGCGGGGATCGACCCGTGGCGGCCGCCCGGTTCGGCCTGCACTTTGTGGCTCCCCCGCGTGAGCGGGGATCGACCCTTGGGCACGAAGGGGGCTTCGCGCTGATCGTCGGCTCCCCCGCGTGAGCGGGATCGACCCGTTCTGCACCCGGTCGCGCAGGCTGGCGTTGTGGCTCCCCCGCGTGAGCGGGGATCGACCTCAGGTGGAAGCTGTAGAGAGCAGCAAAGACCTGGCTCCCCCGCGTTAGCGGGGATCGACCCGTCCAACGATGCCAAGAAGGCCAAGGCTGACCGGCTCCCCCGCGTGAGCGGGGATCGACCCATCGGGTGCTGGGTGATGAGCACCAGATCGACGGCTCCCCCGCGTGAGCGGGGATCGACCCGTGCAGCGGTATCTGGGTGATCAGTTCGTCAAGGCTCCCCCGCGTGAGCGGGGATCGACCCCGCGTGGACGCCTATCGCGTCAGCTTGGTGGAGGCTCCCCCGCGTGAGCGGGGATCGACCCCACCTGATGCAGATGACCCAGCCCATCCCCGAGGCTCCCCCGCGTGAGCGGGGATCGACCCGTTCTTCAGTTGGACCTCTCGTCCCGGATCGAGGCTCCCCCGCGTGAGCGGGGATCGACCCGAAGCGGCCATGGTGGTTCCTTTCGGGAATGAGGCTCCCCCGCGTGAGCGGGGATCGACCCTGGATGCGAGCAACGTTGAGCACACGCTTTTCGGCTTCCCCGCGTGAGCGGGGACGTACTCAATGTGCTGCCAGACGCGGGAAAGTGGAGGAAGGCTTCCTCGTGTGGGAAAAGTTTTACCCGGTGACACACCTGTTCCGGTAGTAGCAAGTTCTTCAGCGGGCGATTTGCGCGGTATGGGGTAACGTTCCCGGGTGTTCTTGTGAAAGTGCGGATGCGAGCTTCAGAAAGCCGCCGAACCCTGGGTATTCACTACCCGCGCGCATAGCCCAGTTCGCTCGATCGGGCAACGCCGGCGAGCGGCGCGGATCTGGTTCAGGTGTTGTCATTGACAGCCGCCCCCGGCGCATTCGTCTTCACCGACTGGATCCCGTTCTCCATCGCCGCGGCGGACGAGTACATCTCGCTCTTGCCGATGGTCTGGCCGTTGGCGGCCACGAGCACGAAGTAGGGGGAGCCGTCCTTGGCCGTCTTGCGCTGGAAGTTCTCGTCCTTCTGGGACGACTTGCGCACCGATTCGATGCCGCCTTCGGCGCCGGCCTTGCCGGTGTAGGTTTCGCTGGTGAGGATGGTCTGGTGGTTGCCAGACTTCAGGTTGAACATGAACCCGCTCGCTGTGCGTTTGAGGTCGAAGTAGCCGGCCATGGAGATCCCTTCGTGTTGTGATGCGGCCCCATCGCCGCCGCGCTAAGGTGCTTGAAGGGGCGCGAAAGATCAAGGGCTTCCTGGCGGCGTCGGGTGCGTGCAAACCAGCATTGAAGCCCGGCGCCTGCAGCGGCGGGTGGCGGGCCAAGGGCTGACAGCCCGCCCTCGCCTCTTCACCATTCGTTGGGCGATCTCGGAGCGATGGGCCTCACGGCCGCAAAGCAGCCGGCCATGGCGAGTTCTGCATCGCGGCGCAGCAGTTCATCGTGGGTGCCTTTCACGGGGCCCAGGAGCACGTCCTTCAGCGCGCCCACGGGGTTGTCGCCTTTCGCGGCGGCCTTGATCAGGCCGCCCAAGGTGCCCAGCGACACCTGCTTGCCCACCTGGAGGGTGTCCTTGAGCCACTGGCCGGAGTAGCGCCGCAGTTCGCTGTTCCAGCGGGCTTGGTGGTCGTCCATCCTTCGGCGGAAGGTTTCGGCGTCCACGGTACCGTTCTGGGTGGCCGTGGTGGTGGCATCGTTGGCCATATCGCGCCAGGTCTTGAACACTTCTTCGTTCAGGCGCACGTTGGCCAGGTCGTCGAAGCTGACTTTGTCGGGGTCGGGCACGCAGCCTGAATTCAGCTCGCTGAGTTTCTTCACCGCGGCGTGGGGCGCATCGCGTGCGTTGAGCTGGCACAGCCGCGCAAACACCTCGTACTGGTAGCCGTTGGGCAGGAAGGGCGCATAGGCGTCGTGGTCGACCCGTGCATGCACGATGCTTTCGGCCTGGCGGTAGAGCCATTCGAAATGGCTGCCGTGGTGGCGCATCAGCTCGCGCACGGCGGCCGCATCCAGCGGCGTGTTGTGGCCGGCCACCAGGGCCAGCACGGCGCGGTCGTTGTAGTCGGTGGCGGCCAGCACGTCGCCCACGGCGATGCCCCGCTCGGAGCGCGGCACCTTCGATGCCACGGCGGGCACCGGCTCGGGGAAGTAGGCCACCAGCCGCACCAGGCGCATCTCGAGCAGCGTGCGCATCTGGGCGAGGTCGGCCAGTGCCCGTTCGAGGGTCTGCCAGGACGGCCGGGCTTCCTGGAAGCGGTGGCACATCACGGCGCGGCAGAAGGCGAACACGGGGTCTTCGATGACCACGGCGTCGGTGAACAGCAGGGCGGCCTTGATGTCCTGCGTGGGCACGGTCAGTTCGCCGTTGCGCGGGATGTAGCTGCCGGCCGTGTAGCCGTCGAAGTTGGTGTTGACCAGCACGCCGCGGTTCAGGCCCACAAAGCTGAGGTTGGGGCGCAGGCGCCGCCGGTCGATGGGCTGGATGCGGTTGCGGCGGTGGAAGTCGCGCAGGCCGTAGTAGAGGCTTTCGCACAGGGCCATGCCGGGTTCGGCCTGGCCGATGTGCTGGGGCGTGAGCGGCACGCCCAGCAGGTCGTCGAAGACGGCCAGCGGCACCTCGGCCGGGTCGTCATCGGGGGCGGTGGACGGGGTGTCGGCCATGGTGCACTCCAAGGGGTGGGCGCACCGCGATCTTGGCACGGTTGGCGGTGTCTGGCGAGCGCGGCCTCGTCACCCCCGCGACACCTTGTCTCCGGCCTGACAGCCAAGGCGCCGGCACGCGCCTAGATTGCCTCCACCCTCTGGTCTTGGAGCACTCTCATGGACAAAGCAACCGATGCCCTGGCGCTGCTGCGCGCCGTCAACGCCACGGCCGCGTTCAACCGCTGGTGTGGCATCGAGGTGGTGGCCGCCGAACCGGGCCACGCCACGATCGAGATGCCCTGGCGGGCCGAGGTGGGGCAGTACGCGGGCTTTCTGCACGCGGGGCTGGTGGGCGCGCTCATCGACACCGCCTGCGGCTTTGCGGCGGCCACGGTGGTGGGCCGGGTGCTGGCCTCGCACTACTCGGTGAACTGCCTGCGCCCGGCGGTGGGCGAACGCTTCGTGGCCCGCGCACGGGTGGTGAAGCCGGGCCGCCAGCAGGTGTTCACCAGCTGCGAGCTGTATGCCGTGGCCGATGGCCGCGAGACGCTCGTGGCCACGGGCGAGACCTTGCTCGTGGTGGTGGACGAGAGCAAGGGCTGATTTGGGGGATCGGCTCAGGCGGCGCGCTTGTGCGTCCCGTCGCACAGTGGCGCCTTTCCCGTGCCCTTGCAGCCGCAGAACCACACGGTGGTGTTCTCGGTGGCGGTGTACTTCACGGGGTTGAACTGGCCTTCGGACTTGTGCGAGCCGTCGCAGAAGGGTTGCTTCTTGCTTTGGCCGCAGGCGCACCACCAGTAGTCCTTGCCGGCTTCCACGGTGACGGGGAAGGGGGTGTTGCTTGCGCGAACGGGTGTGGCCATGGTGCCCTCCTGGAAGTTGGGGCGGCTCCCATCTTGTCACGCTTGGTGGGGCTTGGCGAGTGGGGCGCGCCCCTGAGAGGGGCTCAACCACGCGCCTTGCCGAAGGGGTTCAGCACCTCGACGCCCAGGGCCTTGAAGTCGGCCACGTTGCGCGTCACCACCGTGAGCCCGTGGACGTGCGCGGTCGCCGCGATCATCGCGTCTTCGTACAGCGTGTCGGACTTCCGGTGCATCAGCCGTGCCCAGTGACGGAACGTGTCGGCGCCCATCGGCAGCACGTTGTAGGCGCCGGCCACCAGGTCGAGCCAGGCTTCGATCTCGGCGGCCTTGGCAGGGTCTTGCTCCCGGGTGAGTTCGATGCCAGCCTGGATTTCTCCCAGGGTCAGGGCCGAGACATGGAGCTGATCGTCGTTGACGGATTCGAGCCAGGCCAGCACGGCACCGTGGGGCCGCGGTTTGCGCAACTCGGAAACGACGTTCGTGTCCAGCAGGTAAGGGCCGCCCATCACCGCAAGGGCTCAAGCTTGCGGCGCCGGGCCTGCCCGCGCGGGGGAAGCGGCAACTCGGCCCGGGCCTGGTCGGACAGCAGCAACTGCTTCAGCGACGGACGCGCTGCCGACTGCAGGCGCCGCCATTCCTGCACCGACAGCAGCACGGCAGCTTCCGTCCCCCGTTTGGTCACCATCTGCGGCCCCTCCGAGAGGCAGGCTTCGAGGAATTCGCTGAACCGCGCTTTGGCGTCCTGGACAGGCCATGTGTGCATGATGGCTCCAATATGACTAGTCAGATGACTAGTTTGAATCACGTAGGCTGCCCTGTCAAGACCACTACCGCTCTGCCCGCGCCAGCCGCGCCCCCAGCGCCACGAAGGCGGCCGAGAAGCTGCGGCGCATCCACTGGATCACGCCTGGGCGATGGCAGGGGATGAGGGCAACGTGGGGGCGGGGCAGGCGGCCATTATCGAAGCCCGGGACGGGTCATTGGTACCTCGCCGCCGTGATGAACTGGCGGAAGCTCTCGCACCACACGATCACCGTGGTGTAGGCCGCGAGGTCGGTGCCTGCGGGCACGGGCACGACGAAGTTGTGGAAGGTCTTCACGTCGCCCACGCGCAGCATGCGAGGCTTCAGGCGTTCGAAGTCGGCCTCGGTGTCGACGAACTCGGGCGAGAGGTAGAGCTTGTAGTCGGGCCCCGGCGCCAGGCGGCCTTGCAGGCTGATGGCGGCAGGGCTGAGGCTCACCTCGCCTTCGCCCCAGTGCAGCGCATCGCTGCCGGGCAGGTCGCGGCGGAACTGGCCCTTGTATTGCGCCTGCGTGGCCACGGCGCTCACGTCCGCCGCGGTAGGGGCAGGCGGGGCGATGAGCAGCGGCAGGGTGTAGATGCCCGCGGCAAAGCCCAGGGCCAGGGCCAGCGCGTGGGTGGCGGCCAGCAGGATCCATTTTTTCATTGCAGTGCTCCTTGCCCAGGGTTTCGTGTGGAAGGGGCTGATGGTTACACGGGCAGGGGCGGAAATAACCCCGGCGGCCACGCGGTCCCTGCCGCCTGGCCCAGGCCGGGCACGGCATGCTGTGGCCCCATCACCCAAGCAAGGAGGCTCCATGATCCCCGGACGGACCACCCTGTGCAGTGTCGCGGCGGCGCTGCTGGCCCTGTCGGGCTGCACCGTGGCGCCGGTGGCCATCCCGGCCATCGAGCAAGCCCCCGGCGCCGCTGCCACGGCCTGGCTGGCCCGTGGCAACGAGCCCGGCTGGCGCCTGGAGATGGCCGGCGGCGGCCTGCTGTTCCAGACGGCCGACGGTGCCATGCGGGCCAGCGGCCGCGCGCGAGATCCCCAGGTGCAGGGCGACACCACCACTTACACCGCCACCACCACCGCCGGGGCGCTCACGGCCGTGATCGCGAGCCGGCGATGCCAGGACAGCATGAGCGGCATGCCCTACCCACAGACGGTGACGGTGGAGGTGCAGGGCCGGCGCTTCCAGGGCTGCGGGGGCGACCCGGCCGAGTTGCTGCGTGGTGACGAGTGGGTGGTGGAGGACATCGCCGGCGGCGGCCTCGTCGACGGCTCGCGCGTGACGGTGCAGTTCGGCCCCGGTGGCCGTGTGACGGGCCGGGCCTCGTGCAACCGCTACACGGGAGGCTATGCGCTCAGCGGCGAGGGACTGCAGCTCAAGGGCCTGGCATCCACCCGCATGGCCTGTGCGCCGGCGCTGAACCAGCAGGAAATGCGCTTCCTGCAGATCCTCGGCCAGGTGGTGCGCCACGAGTTCACGGCCGATGGCGCCCTGGTGCTGGTGGCCGCCGACGGGCAGCGGCTGCGGGCGCGGCGGGGGTGACGTGGGCGTGACAACCCGCGTCACGGCCCTGGGCTATCCTCGGCGCCCATGAACCTGCTCGCCCAAGTCTTCGCGCATCTCGCCCCCGAAAAGACCGTCCGCTACATGCTCGACACCCTGCGCGAACGCGCGGGGCTGGAGCGCCGATCCATCACGCTGCCCGGCGGCCTGCAGTACGTGTACCTGGAAGGCGGCCGAGGCGAGCCGCTGATGCTGCTGCATGGCTTTGGCGGCAACAAGGACAACTTCAACACCATCGCGCGCCACCTCACGCCGCACTACCGCGTGATCGTGCCCGACCACATCGGCTTCGGCGAATCGGCCAAGCCGATGGAGGCCGACTACAGCACCGACGCCCAGGCCGAACGCCTGCTGGCCCTGGCCCAGGCCGTGGGGGCGCCGGCGCTGCACCTGGGTGGCAACTCCATGGGCGGGCACATCGCCCTGGCGTTTGCGGCCCGCTATCCGCAGGCGGTGAAGAGCCTGTGGCTGCTGGCGCCGGGCGGGGTGTGGAGCGCCCCGCTGAGCGAACTCGCGCAAATGGTGAAAGCCGGTGGCGACAACCCGCTGCTGGTGCGCAGCGCCGAGGATTTCGCCCGCACGCTGGCCTTCACCGTGGCCAAGCTGCCCGAGGTGCCCATGCCCTACATCCAGGTGATGGCCAAGGAGCGCATGGCCAACCATGCGCTAGAGCAGCGGGTGTACCAGCAGATCAAGGCCGACCCGGTCGAGGCCCGCGCCGGGACGGTGAAGGCGCCCAGCCTCATCGTCTGGGGCGAGGAAGACCGCGTGCTCCACCCCGGCGCCGGCCCCATCCTGCAGGGCCTGATGCCGCAGGCGGAACTGATCCGCATGCCCGGTGTCGGACACCTGCCGATGATCGAGCGCCCGCAGGAGTGCGCGGACGACTACCTTAGGTTCCGGGCCCAGGCCCGGGCGGGATGATCGAACACCCACCCACGGGAGGATCGTGATGACGACAGGATGGCCAGTGTGGATGCGCGGCGCGCTGTGTGCCTTGATGGCCTGGGCGGCGGCCGGGGCGGCCGGCGCCCAGGCGCTCGGCCCCGACGTGAGCGGGGGCAAGGACCACCCGATCGTCTCGCGTTTCGCGGGCTCGCAGCTCGTGGGCTACCAGCAGCTCGCGTTCGAGGCCGGACGCTTCTATCTGCCCAGCAAGGCCGCCGGCATGGACCCGGCCAAGGAGCTCGACCGCGACAAGCCTGTGAGCATTGAGGGCCAGGTCACGCGCCTGGTGTACGTGGCTCCGGCGGGCAAGACAGCGCTGGAGGTGCATCGCAACTTCGAGCAGGCGCTGCGGGGGGCTGGCATGAAGGTGCTGGCCGCGGTGGATGGTCGCAACGCCTGGTGGACGCCGGGCGAGCACTGGCGGGCCAATTTCGACGGGCTGCGCTTCCAGAACCCCTTTGCAGCGGACATCCAGCCCTTCGACCGCGGCGATGCGCTCTACCTCTACGGCACGCTCACGCGCGGTGGGGTGGAGGTGGCCGTGTCGGTGCTCACCGGCCCGGCGTCGAGCTTCACCAAAGGCCACTACAAGACACCCGACACCACGGCCCAGGCGGCGGTCGCGGTGCAGATCGTCGAGCCCAAGGCCATGGCCACCGGCCAGGTGACGGTGTCGGCTGACGCCATTGGCAAGGGCATCGAGGCTGACGGGCGCATCGCCCTCTATGGCATCTACTTCGACACCGGCAAGGCCGAGCTGAAGCCGGAATCGAAGGCCCAGCTCGACGAGATGGCCGCCGTGCTGCGGGCGAAGACGGCGCTGCGCGTGCACATCGTGGGCCACACCGACAACGTGGGCAGCCTCGACGCCAACCTGGCGCTGTCGCAGCGCCGTGCCGAGGCGGTGGTGGCCGCGCTGGTGAACGCCTACAAGATCGACGCCAGGCGCCTGAGCGCCCGCGGCGTGGCGAGCCTGTCGCCGGTGGCGGGCAACCGCAACGAGGCGGGTCGCGCGCTCAACCGGCGCGTGGAGATGGTGGAGCAGTGACGTTCCGGCAGGCCACAGCGGCCTGCCCTCACTCCTGCTCGTCGTCCGGCTTGATGTGCCCGGCCCGCTCGCGTTTGGTGGCCAGGTAGCGCGCGTTGTGCGCCGTGGGCGGCGCGTGCAGGGCGATGCGGTCGACCACGTCGATGCCGCCGCGTCGCAGCGCCTCGATCTTGCGCGGGTTGTTGGTCAGCAGCTGGATGCGGGTGATGTCCAGCGCCTTGAGCATGGCCACGGCGGCCTGGAAGTCGCGCTCGTCGGCACGGAAGCCCAGGTAGTGGTCGGCATCGATGGTGTCCAGGCCGCTGTCTTGCAGCCGGTAGGCGCGCAGCTTGCTGCCCAGGCCGGTGCCGCGGCCTTCCTGCGCCAGATAGAGCAGCACACCACCGCGTTCGGCCAGGTGGGTGATGGCGCGCTGGAGCTGGTCGCCGCAATCGCAGCGCAGGCTGCCCAGCAGGTCGCCGGTCAGGCAGGACGAGTGCAGGCGCACCGGCACCGGCTGGCTCAGATCGGGCTGGCCCACGAGGATGGCCACGTGCTCGGCGTCACCGTTGAGCTCGCGGAACAGCACCAGGGTGCAGTCGTCATGCGCGTCGATGGGCACGTGGGCGTCGCTCACACGGCGCAGGCTCAGGTGGCCCTGGTTGCGCACCTGAGCCACTTCGGCCTCGCTCACCACCTCGAGCTGGGCGGCCTCCAGGGCCTCGTCGCTCAGGCTGCCCAGTTCGGCCACCACCAGGGCAGGGATCAGCCGCGCGCGCTTGGCCAGGGTCAGGGCCGACAGCATCACGGCGCTGGCGGGCTCGGGAGCGCCCAACCTTGCGGGGTCGGGCATGCCGGACGGGGGCTGCGCGCGGCCATCCGGCCCGAACTCCAGCGTGACGGCCCCCAGGGCCTGCAGTTGCTCGACGCTGGCGCCAGCCGGCACAGGCAGGCTCACGCTGCCGGCCACCGTCAGCCCCAGCGCGGCAGCGCGCTCGGCTGTGAACAGCAGGCGCAGCGGCACCCCCAGGCCACCCAGCCAGGTCAGGCGCGAGGGGCTCAGGGTTTCGATGGTGGCGACCAGCAGCACGGGGCCGTCGTCCGAGCGCAGCGCCAGGGCGCGCCCGTGCTTGAGTTCGGTCTGGGCCCGGTCCACGCGGATGGCGGCACGCTCGGTGGCCAGGTCCTGGGCGGGCAGGGCCGGAAGCGGGGAAATCAGTGCATTCATCAGGCTGCTAGCATAGCCGCGATGGCGGGGCACTTCCGGCGCGGGCTTTTTGAGGCCGGCCCGGCAGGCCCCGCCTTGCATTGGCACAGGAGGCTCGCGATTGTCCGCTGACCCGTCCACCGATCCCAATGTGCTGCTGGGGCCCACGGCCGCTGCGGCCTGTGAAGCCCTGTGGCCGCTGCTGCTGCAGGCTGCCGACTGGCGCCGCCATCGGCGAGGCTCGCCGCCCCGACTCACGGCAGCGCACGACCCGCGGCTTGGCATGCACCAGCACGAAGGCGTCTGGCAGCTGCACGGTGCTTGGCCCATGGCTGCCCACGAGCTGGCCGGCCCGCTGCTGCCCCTGCTGGCTGACGTGGGTGCCGGTGCCAGCCGCGTGGTGGGCCAGCTCGGCCAGAGCCTGGACGGTCAGGTGGCCACCGAGGGGGGCGATTCTGGCGCCCTGAACGGCCCCGAGGCCCTGACCCATCTGCACCGGCTGCGCGCCCTGTGCGACGCCGTGCTGGTGGGCACCGGCACCGCGGTGGCCGACAACCCCCGGCTCACCACCCGGCGTGTGAGCGGCCCCCACCCCACCCGGGTGGTGCTGGACGTGCACCTGCGCGTGCCTGGCGAGGCCGGCCTCTTCACCGATGGACAGGCCCCCACGCTGCTGGTGTGCGATGCCCGCGACCGCGCCCGCGCCGCCGACCGCGTGGGCGCGCACCAGGTGCTGGCCGTGCCCGGCCTCGTGAATGCCGCTGGCGATGTGGTCTGGCCGGCGCTGCTGGCCGCGCTGCGCGAACGGGGACTGGCCACGGTGCTGGTGGAAGGCGGCGGCGTGACGGTGTCGCGCTGCCTGGCTCAGGGCGTGCTCGACCGGCTCCATCTGATGGTGACACCGGTGCTGATCGGCCAGGGCAAGCCCGGGGTGCAGCTGCCGCCGGTGCAGCAGATGAGCGAGTGCCTGCGTCCCCGCGCCCGCGCCTACCGGCTGGGCGACGACGTGCTCTGGGACCTGGACCTGCGCGGGACGTGACCCCAGACCCCCCTGATCAGGGGGGGGCTCATGCGCTGCACCACCCGTTGGCGCCCTGTGCTGCGTGCTTGTCACACCCTGTTTCCAAGACCCCATGGGCAGCCTGAGGGGGGCTTGCTAGCA
>CAZKGD010000004.1:58430-86019 GCA_964552215.1 uncultured Caldimonas sp. | reverse complement strand
CTGAAGCTGGGCGGACTGTGGGCCGGCCCAGGCCTGGCCGCCGGCCTGCTGGGCATCCGCCACCTGCTGTTGCCGGTGGTGGCACTCGCGCTGGTGCACCTGCTCGGCGTCCCGCCGGCGCAGCAGGCCATCGTGGTGGCTTTCGCCGCCATGCCCACGGCTTCCAGCGCCTACGTGCTGGCGGTGCGCATGGGGGGCAACGGCGGCTATGTGGCGGGTCTGGTCACCGTCTCGACGCTGCTGGGCATGGTGTCCATCCCGCTGTGGGTGGCGGTGCTGCGCTGGCTCCAGCGCTGATCAGGCTGCGCGCTGCGCCAGCGCCCAGTCGATGTGCTCACGCACGAGTGGACTGGCCGACTCGCGGCGTGCCTGCAGCGCAGCAGGCAGAGCTGCATCGCCCGTTTCGCGCCAGGCGTTGCCCAGGGCCACCGCCAGGTTGCGCAGCCAGCGCTCGTGGCCGATGCGGCGGATCGGGCTGCCCTCGGTCGCCTTCAGGAAGCGGGCCTCATCCCACATGAACAGGTCCACCAGCGTGGCCGCCGACCAGGGCTCTCGGGCATCGAAATCAGGCAGCACCGAACGCCGGGCGTACTTGTTCCATGGGCACACCAGCTGGCAGTCGTCGCAGCCGTAGATCCGGTTGCCCATGGCAGCGCGAAACTCCTCCGGAATCGTGCCTGCATGCTCGATCGTGAGGTAGGAGATGCAGCGCCGCGCGTCGAGCCGGTAGGGCGCGACGATGGCTTGCGTCGGACACACGTCGAGGCAGGCGGTGCACGAACCGCAGTGAGCTCCGGTCGTCACTGTGCGGGGGAGCTCCAGGTCGACGTAGATCTCGCCGAGGAAGAACATCGATCCGGCCTCGCGCGAGAGCACCAGGGTGTGCTTGCCGCGCCAGCCCTGGCCGCTGCGCACCGCCAGCTCCGCTTCGAGTACGGGGGCTGAGTCGGTGAAGACGCGGTGGCCGAAGGACCCCACCGCCTGCGCCAGCCGATCGGCCAGCGCCTGCAGCCGGCCGCGCAGCACCTTGTGGTAGTCGCGCCCTCGGGCGTAGAGCGAGATGCTGGCCCGCTCGGGAGCCCGATGCAGGCGCCCCCATTCGATGCCTTGCCAGCCCTGTGGCGTGTTTCGCGGCAGGTAGTCCATGCGTGCCGTGATGACGCTTACCGTGCCAGGCACCAGTTCCGCCGGCCGCGCCCGCTTGAGCCCATGTGTGGCCATGTACTGCATCTCGCCATGGAATCCGGCCTCCAGCCAGGCCAGCAAGCCGGGCTCTGCGGTGTGCAGGTCGACACCCGCCACCCCGATCTGGGAAAATCCCAGCCCATGGGCCCAGAGCCGCAGCTGCTCCAGCAAGGCGGTGGGGTCGATGACACGGTCCTGATGCATTCGACAATTCTAGGAAGCTCCTCATGCCAGTGGTCCGATGAAGCGGCCTGTGAGGTCTTTGCGACCTCTCTCGCGCGGCGAGCCGAGCTGCGGGATGCCTTCATCGAACTGCACGGTCCGCTGGGCGCGGGCAAGACGACCTTCGTGCGTCACCTCCTGCGTGCCCTCGGCGTGACCGGGCGCATCAAGAGCCCCACTTATGCCGTGATGGAGCCCTACGCCCTGCCAACCGGCGAGGCCTGGCATTTCGACCTCTACCGCTTCAGCGACCCGCGCGAATGGGAAGACGCGGGTTTTCGCGACATCCTGACCGGGCCTGGGCTGAAGCTCGTGGAATGGCCCGACCGGGCGTCAGGGCTGCTGCCGGTCCCGGACTGGCGCATGGAACTCCAGCCCCGTGACGACGATCAACGCGACGTCATGATCACGGCCTACACCCCTCGCGGTGCCGCGCTGCTCGGATGAAGCGGCGGCACTTCATGCATCAAGCCGGCAGCCTGGTGCTGCTGCTGGGCGCCAGCGACATCGCCTTTGGCGCCACCATCGTGGCCGTGCGCGTGTGGCCCGCTCCGGACTACACCCGCATCACGCTGGAGAGCGATACACCGCTCCAGACCCGCTACTTCACGGCCGGCGGACCGGACCGCCTGGTCGTGGACATCGAGGGACTGGAGCTCAGCCAGACGCTGCGCGACATCGTCGGCAAGGTGCGCTCGGACGACCCCTACATCGAAGGCGTGCGTGTCGGCCAGAACCAGCCCCGGGTCGTGCGCGTGGTGATCGACCTCAAGCAGGCCGTCATGCCGCAGGTCTTCACACTGGCTCCCGTGGCCGACTACCAGCACCGCCTGGTCTTCGACCTCTACCCGACGATGCCGCCCGACCCGCTGATGGCGCTCATCCGCGAGAAGGAGGAAGCCGAAAGGCGAGCCCAGGCGGCACTGAACGACGCCTTGGGCGAGTTCATCGGGCGCATCGGCCAGGGAGTAGCAGCGCCCCCGGCCACTCCTCCCGTGGCAGCGGCGCCTCCAACGCCCGCGCCGAATGCCCCTGTGACGCGCCGCAGCGAGGTGGACGGCGCCGCCCGGGGTCGCATGGACCGTCTCATCATCGTCGCCCTCGACCCGGGGCACGGGGGTGAGGATCCCGGCGCCATCGGCCCGGCCGGCACCCGCGAGAAGGACGTCGTGCTGGCGATCGCACGTCGCCTGCGCGACCGGATCAACGCCCAGCCCAACATGCGCGCGATGATGACGCGCGATGCAGACTTCTTCGTGCCGCTGCGGCAGCGCGTCGAGAAGGCCCGGCGCGTGCAGGCCGACCTCTTCATTTCGATCCACGCCGACGCCTTCACCAATCCGAACGCCCGCGGCGCCTCGGTCTATGCCTTGTCCGAGCGGGGGGCGACCAGCGAGGCTGCCCGGTGGATCGCCAACAAGGAAAACGCCGCCGACATCGTGGGGGGCGTGAACGTCAAGCACAACGACTCGCAGGTGATGCGCGCGCTGATGGACATGTCCACCACCGCCCAGATCAACGACAGCCTCAAGCTCGGCAGCGCGGTGCTGGGCCACATCGGCAAGGTGGGACGCCTGCACAAGCCGCGCGTGGAACAAGCCGGGTTTGCCGTGCTGCGGGCACCCGACATTCCGTCCATCCTGGTGGAGACCGCCTTCATCTCCCACCGTGAAGAAGAACAGAAACTGAGAACGGTGGCCTACCAGGAGCAGCTGGCCGATGCGCTGATGAACGGCATCCGCCGCTACTTCGAGAAGAACCCGCCGCTGGCGCGCAATCGTCAGATCTGAAGGCGACGGGCGCGCAGCACGGCCAGGCCCAGCAGGGCCAGCCAGCCCCAGGCGAGCGCGCCGCCACCACCGGAGCTTCGCGGGTTGTCGGGAATGGGGCCATCGCGCACACGCACGACCGCCGCCTCGGCATCGAGCATGCCGGTGCCGCACACGCCGGGATTCGTGGCGCAGAAGCTGCCTGGCGGATGCGGGCGGGCGGTTTCGGTCAGGATGGTGCGGACCTGGTAGGGCGTGAGCGTGTCGTCCAGGGAGATCATCAGGGCCGCCGCCGCCGACACGAAGGGGGTCGCCGCAGAGGTGCCCGCCGTCTCGTCGCGCCACAGGTTGGCGGCCGGCTCGCGGGTGCCGGAGTTGCCCAGCGCCACGATCAGCGTGTCATCGCAGGATCCTGCACCCAGGGCCGGGCATCCGCCGCCCGGAGCGGTCAGCGAAACCCTTGGCGCGCGATTCGAGTAATCGGCCAACTCCCCCCGGGACGTGTGCGCTCCCACCGCCAACACCCCGGAGCACCCCGCAGGCAAACCCACGGATGTGCTGCGCTCATTGCCGGCCGCAGCCACGACGACCACCCCCGCGGCTTGGGCCGCACGGACGGCATCGCGCATGTAGCGATAGGCGTCGCTGTTGCAATCCAGGCCAGGACCGGACCCGAGGCTGAGATTGGCGACACGCACCTGCGGCGCACTGGGATTGGCCGGCACCCCGGAGACAGGTGCACCCGCAGCCCACCGAAGTGCATCGGCCACGTCGGTCAGCCACCCACCGCATCGCCCCAGCGCGCGGATGTGCTGGACCCTCACGCCAGGCGCGGCGCCAGCAATACCCTGGACGTTGTGCGTGAGCGCAGCCAGGATGCTGGCCATCTTCAAGCCATGCCATGAGGATTCACGCTCGTCCGGTGTCGCATCCCAGGCCAGGCAGTAGTCGCCAGGATCGCTCGGGTCCGGGTCCCGGCCACTGCCATCACCTGAGGCTTCAATGCCGCGAATCAAGCCTGCCGAGACGAAGTCATAGCCATCGATTTCGTTGGTCTCCAGATCGACGTGGCGAACGCGCCCGGTGTCGATGAGGGCAACGACGACGGAGGGCGAGCCGGTGAACGCAGCCCCCCCCACATCCCAGGCATCGCTGAACCGGGCACTGCCGATGACACCGTAACTCGCCGGCTGCAAGGCCCACTGCTCGGGAAAGTGCAGGTCATTGGGGATGAAGGCCTGTCGGCGCACCCAGACATCGACGCCGACCGACTCGACGTCCGGCTGTCCGGCCAGCGCTCCGGCCAGCGCCTCGGCATCCTGCACTGTCTTGGCCTGGGCCATTTCGACCACATAGGAGCCGTCGCCAAGTTGGTGCCGCAGCGCCAGTGCGACGCCCGCCTTCTGGGAAAGCCCACGTATCCTTTCACGGGCACGGTCCATGCGCTCGGATGTGGTGCGCGGGCTCACGCTGCGCTGGGCCTGCGCCTCCTCCTTCAACTGCACGACCAGCCGGGTGGTCATCGAGGGAGAGGGGAGCCCCGGCGCGGCGGGAGCCGCTGCGGCCATCCAGCCGAGGATCAACACCAGCAAGCAGCGATACGGTTTCACGAAGGAGTGCCTCGGCTCATGCGCAGCGGTGCGGGATTGTCGCCCATCCCGCGCTGGCATCGGGGAGGTCGGCCATGAAGGATCGTGCCGGATTCAACACCGCGCCGTGCCGCATCAAGGCGATGCCCGCCGCGTCTTCCAGGCCCCGTAGATGGCGATCAACCCTGGCACGATGATCAGCGCCCAGATGATCTTCTCCAGGTTGTTCTGGACAAAGCTCAGGTTGCCGAAGAAATAGCCGGCCAGTGTGATCCCCACCACCCAGATGAAGGCGCCGACGACGTTGTAGAGCGTGAACTTGGCGCGGTTCATCTCGGCCACACCCGCGACAAACGGCGCGAAGGTGCGCACGAAGGGCAGGAAGCGCGCCAGGATGATGGTGATGCCCCCATAGCGTTCATAGAACTCATGGGCCTGGTTGAAGGCGCGCTTGTTGAAGAAGCGTGATTGCTCCCACTGGAAGACCTTGGGCCCGAAGTAGCGGCCAATGGTGTAGTTGACCTGGTCGCCGGCGATGGCCGCGATCAGCAGCAGGATGATGGTCAGGTGCAGGTCCATCAGCCCGGCCCCGCACATCGTTCCCACAACGAAAAGTAACGAATCGCCGGGCAGGAAGGGCATGACCACCAGACCTGTTTCCACGAACACGATCAGGAAGATGAGCGCATACACCCACGTCCCGTAGGCGGCCACGAAGCTCGCCAGGTGCTCGTCGATGTTGAGGATGAAATCGATGAGGAAGGTGATCAGTTCCATGCGCCGGGATTATCCCTGCCGGGACTGCCCCGGCCGCCTTGCCCTCCTACAATCCCCGTGAATGAATGCCCCCTCCGCCATCCCGCGCCGCCCCATCCGTGAACTGCCTGACGAACTGATCAGCCAGATCGCCGCGGGCGAGGTGGTCGAGCGCCCGGCCTCGGTCGTGCGCGAACTGGTGGACAACGCGCTGGACGCCGGGGCCACCGAGATCGCCGTGAAGCTGCTGGCCGGCGGCGTGCGCGCCATCGTGGTCGAGGACAACGGCGCGGGCATGCCGGCCGAGGAGATGCCCCTGGCGCTGCGCCGGCATGCCACCAGCAAGATCGCCTCGCTGGCCGAACTGGAGCAGGTGGAAACCATGGGCTTTCGTGGTGAAGCCCTGGCGGCGATTGCCTCGGTGGCCGACGTGGCCCTGTGCAGCCGGCCGCCCGAGGCGGCACATGCCCATCGGCTCGACGCTCGCTCGGGGGAACTCAGCCCGGCGGCGCGCGGGGTGGGCACCAGCGTGGAGGTGCGCGAGCTCTTCTTCAGCACGCCCGCACGCCGCAAGTTCCTCAAGACCGATGCCACCGAGCTGGCCCATTGCCTGGAAGCGGTGCGCCGTCACGCCCTGGCCCGCCCGGACGTGGGCTTTGCTGTGTGGCACGAGGGCAAGCTGGTCGCCCAGTGGCGCCGCGCCAGCGGTGAGCAGCGGCTGCACGACGTGCTGGGCCAGGATTTCATCGCCCAGAGCCGGACTGTGGACGCACGCGTCGGCCCTCTGCGCATCTTTGGCCGAGCCGGCCTGCCCGACGCGGCGCGCGCCCGGGCCGATCTGCAGTACTGCTACGTCAACGGCCGCTACGTGCGTGACAAGCTGATCGCTCACGGCGTGCGCTCCGCCTACGAGGACGTACTGCACGGAGCGCGCCAGCCCAGCTACGTGCTCTTCCTCGAGATCGCCCCCGAGCGGGTCGACGTGAACGTCCACCCCACCAAGATCGAGGTGCGCTTCCGCGATTCCCGCGAAGTGCATCAGGCCATGCGACATGCGGTCGAGGACGCGCTCGCCTTGTCGCGGGCCGGTGCGGCCCCCGAGGCCCCCCTGACATCCCCCACGGTGGCTCCTTCCGTCGCAACTCGCTGGACGCCCTCCCCTCCGGTGCAGTCCAGCCTGGGGCTGCAGCAGGCCGCTGCCTTGTTCGCACAGGAGGCGCCGCCGGCCTGGCCCACGAAGGTCGCGGCCCCCTCCTCCGCCCCGGCGATCGAGGACTGGGACCCCGAGGCCTGGCCGCTGGGCCGGGCGGTCGCGCAGGTGGCCGGCATCTATGTACTGGCCGAAAACGCCCAGGGCCTGGTGATCGTGGACATGCACGCGGCTCACGAACGCATCGTCTACGAGCGCCTCAAGCAGCACCTGCAGCTGCAGCGCATCGAGTCGCAACCCCTGCTGATCCCGGCCACCTTCGCGGCCACGCCGCAGGAGGTGGCCACGGCCGAGACCTGCCACGAAGCCCTGCTCACGCTGGGGCTGGAAGTCACCCCACTGTCACCCACCACACTGGCCGTGCGCTCCCGCCCGACGGCCCTGGCCGACGCCAACGTGGTGGAGCTGGCGCGCAGCGTGCTGGCCGAACTGGCCCAGTACGACGCCAGCAATGTCATCCAGCGCGCCCAGCACGAACTGCTGGCCACCATGGCCTGCCATGGGGCCGTGCGCGCCAACCGCCGCCTGACGCTGGACGAGATGAACGCCCTGCTGCGCGACATGGAACGCACCGAGCGGGCCGACCAGTGCAACCACGGCCGGCCCACCTGGCGCCAGCTCACGGTGCGCGAACTCGATGCGCTGTTTCTGCGCGGGCGCTGAACTTTTCCCCGCGACCCGGGGTCGGTGATGCTCATGATGAGCCTGCACCGCTGGATCCAACTCCTGTGTGCCGCCCTGGCGTGTTTCGCGCTGCTGGCCGGTTGTGCGGCCCTCGACACGCAGCAGCGGCGCTGGATCTTCCAGCCCAGCAACGACACCTGGCGCGGTGCATCCTATGCCGCCGAGGGCATGGACGAACTGTGGATCGAGTTCGACTCACACCTGGAGGGCGACCGGGCCCGGCTGCATGCGCTGTGGCTGCCGCAGGATCGGCCCGATGCGCCGGTGCTGCTCTACCTGCACGGCGCCCGCTGGGACGTGCGCAGCAGCGCGCCGCGCATGCGCCGCATGCACGACCTGGGCTTTGCGGTGCTGGGCATCGACTACCGCGGCTTCGGGCAAAGCTCCGGCGAACTGCCCTCCGAACGTCTGGCCTACGAGGATGCCCGCGCCGCCTGGGACTGGATGGCCCGCGAGCACCCGCAGGCCCGGCGCTTCATCTACGGTCATTCGCTGGGCGGCGCCATCGCCACCCACCTGGCCTCGGAGGTGGATGATGCCGCCGGCCTGCTGGTCGAGGCCAGTTTCCCCTCGATCCGAGACGTGGTGAGCACCTTCCGCTGGGGTTGGCTGCCGGTGGGGCCACTGATCACCCAGCGCTTCGAGGCGGCCGAGCACATCGCCCGCGTGAAGGCCCCCGTGCTGGTGGCCCATGGCAGTGCCGACCGCTTCATCCGCCCTGAACTGGGGCGCCAGCTTTACGAGCGTGCGCCCGAACCCAAGCGCTGGTTGCTGGTGGATGGCGGCAGCCACCACAACACCAGCGCCGTCGGCCGGGACGACTATCGCGTCGCGCTGCGCGAGCTCTTCGGGCTGGGACCGGAGCAGGACGTGGTCCAATCACGTCTGGAACTGCCCTCCCGCCATGACGTCCCGCTCCAAGCTCTCGCTGCCCCGCAGCCCGTCTTCCTCGCCCGCTGAGTCGCCGCGCCGGCGCAACCGCCCCCCGGTGCGCGGCACCGGCTCGGCCCCGCGCTCGCGTGCCCTCCCCGCTCCAGCGCCGGCCCCCGCCGCACCACCGCCCGACAAGCCCAGGACCGAACCCAAGCCCAAGCCCAGACCCAGGCCGACAGCAGCCACCCCGGCCCCTGCCCCCACGACGCAACCGGGCGAACGCCTGTCAAAGCGCATGAGCGAGCTGGGCCTGGCCTCACGACGCGAGGCCGACCTGTGGATCGAGCGAGGCTGGGTGCGTGTGGACGGACAGGTGGTCGACACCCTGGGCGCGCGCGTGCTGCCGCATCAGCGCATCGAGGTGGACCCGGCCGCCCGGCACGAGCAGGAGCAGCGTGTCACCATCCTGCTGAACAAGCCCATCGGCTATGTGAGCGGTCAGGCCGAAGACGGGCATGAACCTGCCGTGGTGCTCATCACACCCGAGAACCACTGGAACCAGGACCCGAGCCCGCAGCGCTTCGGCCGCCATCACCTGCGCAAGCTGGCGCCTGCGGGCCGGCTCGACATCGACTCGACAGGGCTGCTGGTGCTCACGCAGGATGGTCGCATTGCGCGTCACCTGATCGGTGAGGACTCACCGGTCGAGAAGGAATACCTGGTGCGCGTGGAGCATCCAGGGGCCGACCACGCCGGCGTGCCGTCACAGACCCTGCCGCCGGAACAGCTCGCCTTGCTGCGCCATGGCCTCAGCCTCGACGGCCAGACGCTCAGGCCGGCCCAGGTGAGCTGGCAGAACGAACACCAGCTGCGCTTCGTGCTGAGGGAAGGCCGCAAGCGCCAGATCCGGCGCATGTGCGAGCTGGTAGGGCTGAAGGTGGTGGGCCTCAAGCGCATCCGCATCGGCCGCGTGGTGCTGGGCGCCCTGCCGGCCGGACAGTGGCGCTACCTGGGGCCGCACGAGCGATTCTGAAGGCCCGCGAGACTACTTTCGCAGACCCATCACCACCAGCACCAGGCCGGCGGCAATCGCCACACCGCCCGCCCATGACGGGACGCGTTCCTCCTTGCGCACCTCGGCCTTGAGGCTGCCCACCTGGAAGACGGTTTCGTTCTGGGTGAACGAGAGTCCCTGGAAGAGCACGACCCCGCCCAGCACGATCAGGGCGGCGCCGACAACGGCATAGACGGTTTTCATGTTGTCTGTCTCCGGAAGACGGGGCCACACGGCCACTCAGGGACGCGACTCTACACGCTCGGCCAGGGCCCGGGCCTGGTTGGTCCAGGGCCCGCCCAGGGCGAGCGCCTGCTGCGCAGCGGAGCGGGCGCGCTCTCGCTGACCCAGCTCCAGCGCCACCGTGCCCAGGTTGATCCAGGCCGCTGCGCTCGCGTGGCGCCGCGCCGCAGCCTCGAAGGCATCCGCGGCCTCGGCCCGGCGTCCCACGCGGTACAGGCTGTTGCCCTGCCCCACCATGAGCGTGAGGTTGTCCGGCCAGCGCGTGCGCGCGGCCTCATAGGCCTGCAAGGCCGCCGCTGGCTCGGCTTGCCGCTCGAAGGCCACCAGGGCCTGCGCCATGTCGGCTTCCGTGGCGGTGCGGGGCAGGCGCCCGGGCGCCAGCGTCACGAAAGACCAGTGGCCGGCTCTGGCCCAGGTGTGCTCGAAGGTGCGCATCGACAGGCGGTGTCGGGCGTCGTCACCGGAGCGCAGCAGCATCTCCGACAGGTCCAGGTCGTAGCCCACCACCACGGCGTAGTGCCAGGCAGGGGCCATGGCCAAGCCCAGGTTCTGCAGCACCAGCACGGGATGCCCAGCCGCCAGCTCGGCGCACAAGGCCGCCAACGTCGGCGGCAACGGGACGGCCACAGCCCCGGCACCCCGGGCTGCGGCCAGCATCTCGATCTGCAGCGACCCCTGTCGCCCTGGCAGGTAGACCTTGGGCACCAGGTCGGCCGGTGTGACGGCGAAGCCTTGCGACTGCAGCACCGTGGCGAGGCTTTCCGGGCCGCACAGGTCGGGTCCGGTGCGCGGGAAGAAGGGCGTGTGGGCCAGTTCGATGCGGCGCGGCAGGTCGCCACCAGCCGCGCCGCGGCGCAGGGCGGCCGTCTGGCTCGCACAGCCTGTCAGGCCGGCGGCCATCGCGGCCGCACCGGCGAGCCAGGCGCGGCGAGAGAGACCTTCCGTCAACGCACCGAGCGGGTGAAGGGGAAGACCTTGGTGAGGCCCAGGATGTCGGTCACCAGCAGCAACACGAAGATGAAGACGATGGTTCCCAGCACACCGGCACCTGCCGGGGCTTCGTCGATCTGGGCCACCAGGCGCTGCGCCTCTTCGTCGCTGAGCGCGTCCACGCGGGCACGGGCCTGCTCGGGCGTCACACCCCACTGCTCGAGCTTGGCCACCAGCTCGGGGCGGTCCAGTTGGGCGACCAGGCGCTCGCGGGACACGTCACCCTCGGCGCTGCGCGCGGCCACGGCCTGCTCCTGAGCCACCTGCTCGGTGGTGATCAGGGTGAGTTGGCCGGGCTGCGCGAGGGCCACGGTGCTCAGGGCCAACGAGACGGTGAATGCAACAACACGGGTGAAGGCAGACATGCGGAACTCCATTGTTTGTGGTCTGGGGAGGCCACCTTCAACGACGATCCGGCGGCCAGCCCGAACATTCTGCGACGAAAATTTCCCATCCGCTGTCAGCCGGACACCGAGTCTGTTTACAAATGTGATCACCCTCGGGAAAGTCCCGAGTCTGCTACCCTCGGCCCGCTTCCCTGCCGGGCCTCGCCGTCTTGTCCTCGACCCCCCTGCCTCCACCCCCCGCCAACCGGCCAGCCACCGGCGTGGTCGTGCTGGCCCTGATGCTCCTGCTGGGCACCCAGCCGGTGTCGACCGACCTGTACCTGCCTTCGCTACCCTCGCTGCCGGGCCTTTTCGGTGTGCCGCTCACCACGGTGCAGCTCACGCTGAGCGTGCTGGTGATCAGTTTCGGGGCCGGCCAGCTTGTCCTGGGCCCCGTGGCCGACCGCTTCGGGCGGCGCCCCGTGCTGCTGGGCGGCCTGGCGCTCTACACCCTGGCCAGCGCGGCGGCGCTGGCGTCACCGCACATGGCCTGGCTGATCGCCTGCCGGGCCGGCCAGGGTCTGGGCATGGCGGCCTGCGTCGTCTGCGCCCGCGCCATGCTGCGCGACCTCTACGACCCGGCCCAGGGGGCTCACGTCATGGCGCGTGCGGCCACCTGGATGGGGATCCTCCCTGTGGCCGGCCCCATCCTGGGCGGCTACCTGGAAACCACGCTGGGCTGGCGAGGCGCCTTCGGGGTGCTCACCCTCTTCGGCGCCACGGGCCTGGCCGTCATCGCCCTGCGTCTGCCCGAGACGCTGCGCCAGCCGGATCCGGCGGCCCTGCAACTTCGGCCCCTGCTGCACAACTGGCGCGTGGTGCTCACGCACCGGGGCTTCTGGGCCTACACGGCCGTCTCCAGCTTCACCTATGCCGGGCTGTTCTGCTTCATTGCCGGCTCGTCCTTCGTGATGGTCGACGTGCTGGGCCTGTCGCGGCGCGAGTACGGCTTTGCCTTCGCCTTCGTCACCTCGGGCTTCCTGATCGGCTCGGCCTTGTGTCGCCGCCTCGTCCCGCGGCTGGGCATGGTGCGATGCATCCGCATGGCCGCCTTCGTTTCGCTGGGGGCCGGCCTGACGATGGCCGGCCTCGCCCTGGCGGGCGTGCATCACCCGCTGGCGCTGATGATCCCGGCCTTCGTCTACACCTTGGCCCATGGCATCCACCAACCCTGTGCGCAGGTGGGCGCCGTGGGGCCCTTCCCCACGCGCGCCGGCGCCGCCACGGCCTTGTCCGGCTTCCTGAGCATGGCGCTGGCCTTCGGCATGGGCTACTGGATGGGTTGGAGCTACAACGGCACCGTGTATCCCCTCACCTTGACCATCGCCTTCTGGTGCTTCGCGCTGGCCTTCGCCGCGCTCGTGGGGGTGGGACGCTACGGTCACCCCACGCCGGCCACCTTGCACGAAGCCCGGGACAATACGGCCCGATGAGTTCCGCCTACCTGTGCCTCGCCGGGCCCACCGCCTCGGGCAAGACTGCCGCCGCCCTGGCGCTCGCCCGGGCGCTGCCCATCGAGATCGTGAGCGTGGATTCGGCGCTGGTCTACCGCGGCATGGACATCGGCACCGCCAAGCCTAGCGCGGCCGAGCGCGCTGCCGTCCCCCACCATCTCATCGACCTGATCGACCCGACCGAGGCCTATTCCGCCGCGCAGTTCGTCACCGACGCCACCCGGCTGGTGGGCGAGATCCGCGCGCGCGGACGGCTGCCGGTGCTGGTGGGCGGCACCTTGCTTTACTTCAAGGCCCTGTTCGATGGCCTGGACACCCTGCCGGCAGCCAACGCCGCCATCCGCGCGCAGATCGACGCCCGCGCGGCCGAACTCGGCTGGCCGGCTCTGCATGCCGAGCTGGCCCAGATCGACCCGATCACTGCGGCCCGCTTGTCGCCCAATGACAGCCAGCGCCTGCAGCGTGCTCTGGAGGTGTGGATGCTCAGCGGTCGGCCTCTTTCGCAATGGCACACCGGGGCTTCGCGCGCGCCGCAGGACCGCCCCACGCTGATCGCCCTCGAACCCGGGGATCGGACCTGGCTGCATGACCGCATCGCTGAACGCTTCGAGGCGATGCTGGCCGCAGGGCTGGTGGACGAGGTGCGCGCCCTGCGAGCCCGCGGCGACCTCGGCCTGGAGCGTCCCTCGATGCGCTGCGTGGGCTACCGGCAGGTGTGGGAGATGCTCGACGGCCACCATCCACCGCAGACGCTCGCCGAACGCGGGATCGCCGCCACACGCCAGCTCGCCAAGCGCCAGCTGACCTGGCTGCGCAGCATGCCCTGGCGCCAGCGCGTGGCCTGCGACCAGCCCGATGCCGTCGAGCAGGTGGTGGCCCTGGCCCAGGCGTGGGCGCAGGGGAACCCGCCATGAGCGAGCCGATCCTGCGCCTTGTGGGCCTGGCCAAGCGCTATGGCAACACCCCCGTCTTCGAGGGCGTGGACCTCGAGCTGCGGCCCGGCCGCTTCATCGCCCTGCTGGGCGAGTCCGGCGTGGGCAAGTCCACGCTGCTCAACTGTATGGCCGGACTCGACACACCCACGGCAGGCCGTGTCGAACTGATGGGGCAGGACCTTGCCGCGCTGGACGAGGCCGGGCGTGCACGGCTGCGGCGCACGCACCTCGGCTTCGTCTTCCAGGCCTTCCATGTGCTGCCGCACCTCAACGTGGCCGACAACGTGGCCCTGCCGCTGCTGCTGCTCGGGCGGGATGACCCGCAGCGGGTGCGTGAGGTTCTGGCCGACGTGGGCCTGGAGGGCCTGGCCGAGCGGCTGCCCGCGCAGCTGTCCGGCGGGCAGCTGCAACGCGTGGCCATCGCCCGCGCCCTGGTGCACCGGCCCGCGCTGCTGCTGGCCGACGAACCGTCGGGCAACCTCGACCCCAACACCGCCGCCCGGGTGATGCAGGCCCTGGCCACGCAGGTGCGCGAGCACCAGGCCGCCTGTGTGCTGGTGACCCACTCGCAGGCGGCAGCGGCCCATGCCGATCGCGTGTTCAAGCTCACTCCTCAGGGGCTGCGCGAGCTTGGGTGATGCCGGGGCCAGGCGTCAGCGCCTGATCAGGCCTGGACGGCCGTCTCGCCCATCGAGAGTTCGGGCAGCACGTTCTGGACTGGTGCTCCGTGGACCCGGTTGCGTCCGGCCCGTTTGGCTTCGTATAGCGCCTGGTCTGCATCCCGGATCAGCGTGTCCACACTGGCATGGCCCGCGTGCAACGCCGCCACCCCCAGGCTCACGGTTGCCGTTACGGCCTGCCCTTGCCAGGACACGGCCAGATCCTGAACCTGGTGACGGATGCGCTCGGCAATGGCCAAGGCCCCTGCGAGGTCCGTCTGGGGCAAGAGCACCACGAGCTCCTCTCCACCGAAACGGGCGAGCACGTCGGTGCCGCGCAACGAGGCACGGCATTGCAATGCCATCTCGCGCAGCAAGTGGTCGCCACACTGATGTCCGTGCGTGTCGTTCACCTGCTTGAAGTCATCCGCATCGAGCAGGATCAGGGCCAGAGGCATCTGGTGCCGGCGCGAGCGCAGCCATTCCAGTTCGGCCCGCTCCATGAAGTGTCGGCGGTTGTAGCAGCCCGTGAGCTCGTCGGTGACGGCCAGTTCGGCGATGCGCTGACGCGAGGTTTCCAGCTCGAAGATCAGGCGCAAGACGGCGTAGCCCACCGGCGGCCCGGACAGCAGGGCACAGGCCGAAGCGATGGCGAAACCCAGGCCGAGGGAGCCCTGGCCCGCCACGCGGATCACCCCGTAGGTGACGGCCAGGGAGACGGCCCACACCATTGTGACGAGCACCACGGTGGCCCAGGGCAGGCCCAGGGCCAGGACAGCGCGTCGCAGGCGATCCCAGACTGACGAGGCTTCCGGCATCTGGGCAACGGGCGGGGGCGGGTGGGGCACGGGGGTGCGGAATTGGGACGACCTCGGATGGTCGCACGCGCTCTCGGCACAGTTGTGTCCAGGTGTCAGCAAGCGCCCCCTCATCCAGGGGGGTGATGTCCGTCGAAACCCCCGCAACGGTGCAATCCAGAGCCTCGGCCCACAATGAGCGAGTGATGTCTGCCCGCTCGCTTCCCACCCTGCTGCGCCGCCTGTCCTGGCCCGAATGGCGCCATCACCCCTGGCGCCATGGCATGGCCTTGGTGGCGGTGATGCTGGGGGTGGCGCTGGCTTTTGCGGTGCACCTCATCAATCAGTCGGCACTGGGGGAGTTCAGCGCCGCCGTGCGCTCGCTCAACGGCGAGCCTGACGCCCAGCTGCGGGCCCTCCAGGGGCCCCTCGACGAGGCCTGGCTGGGCCGCGTGGCCCGCCACCCCGGCGTGGCGGCCGCCAGCCCGGTGGTCGAGCTGTCCACCTACGTCCGCCGTGCCGAGGGCCCACGCGTGGCCCTGCGCCTGATTGGCCTCGACCCGCTCGTTGCGCCCGCCCTGTCGCCCGACCTCGTCCCCCGGCTCGCCGAGGGCCAGGACCGCCTGGCCTTGCTCGCGCCGGACACGGTGTCGCTCAATGGCAGCGCCCGGCAGGCCCTGGGCGTGCAGCCCGGTGAGACGGTGGAGGTGCAGCACGGGCTGGCCTGGCGCCGCCTGCTCGTGGTGGGTGACGTCGCTGCCGCCGGCCCCCCCGTGGCCGTGATGGACGTCGCCGGCGCGCAATGGCAGTTCGACCGTCTGGGCGGCCTCAGCCGCATCGATCTGCGCCTGGAACCCGGCGTGGCGCTGGCGGCCGTGGTACGCGATCTGGCCCTGCCCCCCCAGCTGCAGGTTCACACCCCGGATCAGGCGGCGCAGCGCGTGTCGAACGTCTCGCGCGCCTACCGCGTCAACCTCACCGTGCTGGCCCTGGTGGCGCTCTTCACGGGGGCCTTCCTGGTGTTCTCGGTGATGTCGCTGTCGGTGGCCAAGCGCGTGCCCCAACTGGCCTTGCTGGGAGTGCTGGGCCTGGACGCACGGCAGCGCCTGCGCCTCGTGCTGGCCGAGGCGGCCGTGCTGGGCAGCCTGGGCAGCGGGCTGGGACTGGCGCTGGGCACCGGGCTGGCGGCCTCGGCGCTGGCCCTGCTGTCCGGTGACCTGGGCGGCGGCTACTTCCCCGGCGTTGCGCCTCGCCTGCAGTGGTCGCCTGGCGCCGCACTGGCCTACGGCGCGCTCGGCATCGCGGCTGCGCTCGCCGGCAGCTGGCTGCCGGCCCGCATGGCGCAGCGCCTGGCCCCGACCGATGGGCTCAAGGGCTTGGGGCTCGCCGCCTCCGGGGCGTCACGGCCGCACCTTGGCCTGGCGCTGATCCTGGTCGGCGCGCTCGCCGCCCTGCTGCCCCCGGTGGCCGGGCTGCCGCTCTTCGCCTACCTCGCTGTGGCGGCGGTGCTGCTGGGCGGCATGGCCTGCGTGGCGCCGGTGGTGCGCGGCCTCACCAGCCTGGGCCTTCCCCTGGTGCGCCGCCATGCCGGCGGCCTGCTGGCGCTGCAACGGGCGCGTCACCAAGCACACACGGCCACCGTGGCCGTGGCGGGTGTCGTCGCCAGCCTGAGCCTGGCCGTGGCGCTCACGACCATGGTGGCCAGCTTCCGCTCGTCGGTGTCCGTCTGGCTTGACGCCGTGCTGCCGGCCGACCTCTATGCGCGCACGGCCGGCAGTGCTGCGGCGGCCGAATCGGCCTTCCTCGACCCTGCCTTCGTCGACGCGGTGCGTGGCTTGCCGGGCGTCGCTCGCCTCGACACCCTGCGCCTGCAGAGCCTGCAACTCGATCCCCAGCGCCCGGGCGTGACACTGATCGCCCGACCGCTGGACCTGCCCGAGCAGGCCCTGCCGCTCACCGGCGAGCTGCGGCCTGCGCAGGCCGGCGCCGTGTCCAGCTATGTCAGCGAGGCCATGGCCGACCTCTACGGGGCCCGCCCGGGCACCTGGCTCGAGTTGCCGCTGGCGCCCCAGCAACCCGCCGTGCGCACCTGGGTGCGCGGCCTGTGGCGGGACTACGCCCGCCAGCACGGCAGCGTGGTGATCGACAGCCGCGACTTCCAGCGACTGAGCGGCGACGCGCGCGTGAACGACCTGGCCCTGTGGCTGGACGAGGGCGCGCGCACCGGCGAGGTCCAGGCCGCCATCCGTGCGCTGGCGCCGGATCCGGACGGGCTGGAGTTCGCCGAGCCGCGCGAGATCCGCGCCCTGTCGCTGCGCATCTTCGACCGCAGCTTTGCCGTGACCTACTGGCTGCAGGCCGTGGCCATCGCGATCGGGCTCTTCGGCGTGGCGGCCAGCTTCTCGGCCCAGGTGCTGGCACGGCGCAAGGAGTTCGGGCTGCTGCAGCATCTGGGCTTCACGCGCCGCCAGGTGCTGGGCATCGTCGCCGGCGAGGGGCTCGCGTGGAGCGGCGCCGGCGCGCTGCTCGGCCTGGCCCTGGGGATCGGCGTGAGCGTGATCCTCGTGCACGTGGTCAACCCGCAGAGCTTTCACTGGACCATGGACCTGCTGCTGCCCTGGAGCCGGCTGGCTGTGCTGGCGGCTGCGATGGTGGCGGCCGGCCTGCTGACCGCGATGATGGCCGGCCGCGCCGCCGCCTCGCGCGAGGCGGTGCTGGCCGTGAAGGAGGACTGGTGATGCACAGGCGCGCCGTGCTGATGGCCCTCGCAGCCTCGACGCTGCGCGCCCCGGTTGCGCTGGCACAGGGCCAGGTGCTGCCTGGCACCGCCCTGCACTTTCCGCGCGACCACGGCGCCCACCCGGACCATCGCACCGAATGGTGGTACATCACCGGCGAAGTCCATGCGCCGGACCGGCCCCTGCCCTATGGTTTCCAGATCACCTTCTTTCGCTCGCGCAACGACCGCGCCGGCGACAACCCCAGCGCCTTCACACCGCGCCAGCTGCTCTTCGCGCATGCCGCCGTGACCGACCTCACCGGTCGCCGCCTGCTGCACGACCAGCGCATCGCCCGCCAGGGCTTCGGCCTGGCGGAGGCCTCCGAGGCCGACACCGACCTGCGCCTGCGCGACTGGACGCTTGCCCGCCAGGGCTCACCCGGCCGCAGCCGCTACACCGCCCACCTGCCATCCCGCGAATTCACGCTGGAGCTGAGCTTCGCCCAGACCCAGCCCGTGCTGCTGCAAGGCGAGGACGGCTACTCGCGCAAGGGCCCCGAACCCGCCCAGGCCAGCCACTACTACACCCAGCCGCAACTGGCCACCACCGGCCGGCTGCGCCTGCACGGCCAGGATCTCAGCGTCACCGGCCGCGCCTGGCTCGACCATGAGTGGAGCGAGGCCCTGATGCACCCCGAGGCGGTGGGCTGGGACTGGATCGGCATGAACCTCGATGACGGCACGGCGCTCACCGCCTTCCGGCTGCGCCGGCGCGACGGCAGCGCGCTGTGGGCCGGCGGCAGCTGGCGCCCGCCGGGTCAGCCCATGCGCAGCTTCGGCGCCGACGAGGTGGTCTTCCATCCCCGGCGACACTGGACCAGCCCCGCCACCGCGGCCCGCTACCCAGTCGAATGGGCCGTCGAAACCCCCGCCGGCCGCTTCCAGGTGAACACCCTGCTCGATGCCCAGGAGCTCGACAGCCGCGGCTCCACCGGCGCCATCTACTGGGAAGGCCTGAGCGAGCTGCGCGACGCCCGGGGGCGGCGGCTGGGGCGCGGCTACCTCGAGATGACCGGCTATGCGTCGGCCCTGCGGCTGTAACCCCGCGCGCCTACACTCGCCCCATGTCGTCCACCCCCGTTGCCTCCACGCCGTTGCCGCTGCGCAGCGACGAGCCGGCCAAAGCCCGGTCCGTCGCCGGCCTGCGTGGCCTGGGTCCCTTCGTGCGGCCCTACGCCGTGCCCATCGCGCTGGCCGGTCTGTTCCTGGTGCTGGCAGCCCTCACGATGCTGGCCTTTCCCTGGGTGCTGCGTGCGCTCATCGACCAGGGCCTCGTCGGCGCGGAGCCGGGCGAACGCCTGGTGGCCCTGCGTGAGCACTTCGCGTGGCTCTTCGTGGTGGGCGTGGGCCTGGGCGTCTTCTCGGCCGCACGTTTCTACATGGTGAGCTGGCTGGGCGAGCGCATCACCGCCGACCTGCGCACCGCTGTCTACGGCCACGTGCTGAGGCAAAGCCCGGAATTCTTCGAGACCACGCAGACCGGCGAGGTGCTCTCGCGCCTGACCACCGACACCACGCTGGTGCAGACGGTGGTCGGCTCCAGCCTGTCGATGGGCCTGCGCAACACCGTGATGGGCCTGGGCGCGCTGGTGATGCTGGTGATCACCAACCCGCAGGTGATGAGCTATGTGCTGGGCATCATGCTGCTGGCCCTGCTGCCGGCGCTGATCATCGGGCGGCGCGTGCGCAAGCTCTCCCGCGCCAGCCAGGACCGCGTGGCCGACACCAGCGCGATCGCGGGCGAGGTGCTCAACGCCATGCCGGTGGTGCAGAGCTACACCGCCGAGGACCGCGAGCGCGAGCGCTTCAGCCAGGCCACCGAGCGCGCCTTCGGCACGGCCGTGCGCCGCACCCGCATGCGCGCGCTGCTCGTGGCCTTCGTGATCATTGCCAACTTCGGCGCGCTGCTGTGGTCGCTCTACGCCGGCACGCGCGCCGTGCTCGAAGGCCACATCAGCCCGGGCCACCTGGCCCAGACGGTCGTGCTGGTGACGATCCTCATCGGCTCGGTGGCCGTGCTTTCGGAGGTGTGGGGCGACCTGCTGCGCGCCGCCGGTGCCACCGAGCGCCTGATGGAGCTGCTGGCCACACGCTCGCCCATCGGCTCGCCGACGCAGGCCGTCCCGCTGCCGCCCACGCAAGGCGGTTCCTCGGTGCGGCTGGCCGGCGTGCGCTTCCACTACCCCTCGCGGCCGCAGACACCGGCCCTCGATGAGGTCACGCTGGACGTGCGCCCCGGCGAGACCGTGGCCCTCGTGGGCCCCAGCGGCGCGGGCAAGAGCACCGTCTTCCAGCTGCTGCTGCGCTTCTATGACGCCCAGCAGGGCCGCATCGAGATCGACGGCGTGGACGTGCGCGAAGCCTCGCTCGACGCGCTGCGCGAACGCATCGGCATCGTGCCGCAGGACAGCGTGATCTTTTCGGCCAGTGCCATGGACAACATCCGCTACGGCCGACCCGGCGCGAGCGACGAGGAGGTCATCGCCGCCGCGAAGGCGGCCCATGCCGACGGCTTCATCCGCGCGCTGCCCGAAGGCTACGCGAGCTTCCTGGGCGAGCGCGGCGTGCGCCTGTCCGGCGGACAACGCCAGCGCCTGTCCATCGCCCGGGCCATGCTGAAGAACCCGCCGCTGCTGCTGCTCGACGAGGCCACCAGCGCGCTCGACGCCGAAAGCGAGCGCATGGTGCAGGCGGCCCTGGAGGCCGCGATGGCCAACCGCACCACCCTGGTCATCGCCCACCGCCTGGCCACCGTGCAGCGTGCCGACCGCATCGTCGTGATGGAACACGGCCGCATCGTCGAGACCGGCACGCACGGCGAGCTGGTGGCGCGGGGTGGGCTGTACGCCCAGCTCGCGGCGCTACAATTCGACAGCGCATGATTCATGCGCATGATTCATGGGGATGACGATGCTCCGTTTCGATGACGCCCCCAAGCGGCCGACCAACCTCAGCCTGAATGCCAAGGTGCTCGATGCCGCCCGCGACCTCGGGTTGAACCTGTCGCAGACCGTCGATGAGTTGCTGGCGGCCGAGGTGCGCCGCCGCTACTGGGAGCGGTGGAACGAAGAGAACCGCGCCGCCATCGACGCCTACAACGACCGCATCGCACGCGAGGGGCCACTGCTGGCGCGCTACCGCACTTTCGCCAAGGGGCGTTGAGTTCGTGGCCCGCTTTGACATCTACGCCAACCCCGAGCCGGGCGAGCGCAGGCACACCCCCTACCTGCTGGACGTGCAGAACGACTTCATCAGCGCCCTGGCCACCCGGGTGGTCATCCCCCTGCGCCGCGAGTCGGTCTTCGGCCCGCCAGCGCGCGACCTCAACCCGGTGCTGGAGGTGTCCGGCGAGCGCATCGTGCTCGATACCGCGGCGCTCGGAGCGATTCCCTGCACGGAACTCAAGAAACCCCTGGCCAACCTGGGCGCCCACCGCCTGGCGATCCAGGATGCGCTCGATGCGCTGTTCGGAGCCTACTGACGTGACCACCCCCCGCCCCATCCGCTCGCAGTACGAAGACTTCATGCGTCACGTCTACACGCACGGCGTGGCCAAGACCGACCGCACCGGCACCGGCACGCGCAGCGTGTTCGGGCACCAGATGCGCTTCGACCTCCGCGAAGGCTTCCCGCTGGTCACCACCAAGAAGGTGCACCTGAAGAGCATCATCCTGGAACTGCTGTGGTTCCTGCGCGGCGACAGCAACGTGCGCTGGCTGCAGGAGCGCGGCGTCACCATCTGGGACGAATGGGCCCGCGCGGATGGCGATCTCGGGCCGGTGTACGGTGTGCAGTGGCGCTCGTGGCCCACGCCCGACGGTGGCCACATCGACCAGATCGCCGAGGTGGTGCAGCAGCTCAAGACCAACCCCGACTCGCGCCGCATCATTGTGAGCGCCTGGAACGTGGCCGAGCTGTCGAAGATGGCGCTGATGCCCTGCCACGCCTTCTTCCAGTTCTACGTGGCCGAAGGCAAACTCAGCTGCCAGCTCTACCAGCGCAGCGCCGACATCTTCCTGGGCGTGCCCTTCAACATCGCCAGCTACGCCCTGCTCACCCACATGCTGGCCCAGCAGTGCGATCTGGCCGTGGGCGATTTCGTCTGGACGGGCGGCGATTGCCACATCTACAACAACCACTTCGATCAGGTCGAGTTGCAGCTTTCCCGCACGCCGCATCCCTACCCCGTGCTGAACATCAAGCGCCGGCCCGACTCCATCTTCGGCTACGAGTACGAGGACTTCGAGGTGCTCGACTACCAGCACCACCCCGCCATCAAGGCCCCTGTCGCCGTCTGAGTGGCCCACCCCCTACGGCCTTCGGCCGCCCCCTCAAGGGGGCGACACCGGTGGCCCGGCAAAGCCGGCTCCACGGTGTCTGCTCGACAGGCCAACGTACCGCGAATCAGGTTTGTGCTCAACGTGACTGAGTGCTGGATGGACTGGAAATGCTGACCCGCCGCCAGCTCGGCGCGCTGGTGCTGCTCACGCTGATGTGGGGGCTGAACTGGCCGATGATGAAGTTCTCGCTGCGCGAACTCTCGCCGCTGTACTTCCGCGCCGTCACGATGACCGGCGGCGCCTTGCTGCTGCTGGCCTTCTACCGCTGGCGCGGGGTGCGCTTTGCGCTGCCGCCGGGCGAGTTCGCGCGCATCGCCTGGCTCGCGCTGCCCAACATCCTCGGCTGGCACCTCTTCTCCATCCTGGGCGTGCAGGAGCTGGCCTCGGGCCGCGCGGCCATCCTGGGTTTCACGATGCCGATCTGGACGGTGCTGATCGCCGCCCTGCTCTTTGGCGAACGCCTCAGCCCCCGCGTCTTCCTCAGCGTGGTGTGCGGTGCCGCTGCCGTGGGCCTGCTCGTGGCGCAGGAATTCACCGCACTCGCCGGCCGGCCCGTGGGCATCGTGTGGATGCAGATCGCCGCCTTCAGCTGGGCCCTGGGCACCGTGCTGATGCGCCGCACGAAGAGCACCGTGCCCACCGAGGCGCTCACCCTGTGGATGATGCTGATGGGCTCCGTCATCTTCTGGGTCATTGCGCCCCTGACGGAGCCGGCCCCCAGCTGGCAGTTCAGCGCACCGATGTGGTGGTCGCTGCTGTGGGGCGCCACCATCAACTACGGCTTTGCGCAGATCATCTGGTTCGGCATGGCGCGCAACCTGCCGCCCGCGGCCAGCGCGTTCTCCATCATGGCCGTGCCACTCATCGGCACCGGCTCGGCCACCTTCATCGTGGGCGAGGTGCCGCACTGGCAGGACCTGGCCGCGGCCGTGCTGATCGTGGTGGCCATCGCCAGTGCCTTGTTACCACGTCGCATGGCCGTGCGATGACGACGGGCCCGGCTCGCGCCACAATGCGGGCATGAGCCACGCCCTTCCATCGGATCGCCCGCAGATCGCCCTCATCGCCGCCGTGGCGCGCAATGGCGTGATCGGCCGCAACAACCAGCTCGTGTGGCACCTGCCCGAAGACCTGCAGCACTTCAAACGCACAACGATGGGCTGCCCGGTGCTGATGGGCCGCAGGACCTACGACTCCATCGGCAAGCCCCTGCCGGGGCGGCGCAATGTGGTCATCACCCGCAACATCCACTGGGAAGCACCGGGCATCGAGGAAGCACCGTCCTTCGAGGCCGCGCTGGAGTTGCTCAAGCACGCCACCAAGGTCTATGTGATCGGCGGCGCCCAGGTCTATGCCGAAGCCCTGCCCTGGGCCGACGAGCTGGTGCTCACCGAGATCGACCACGACTTCGACGGCGACACCACCTTCCCCGAATGGGACCGCTCGGCCTTCGCCGTGGTGTCGCGCGAGACGCATACCTCGCCCGAAGGCTGGGACTACCACTTCGTGACCTACCAGCGGCGCCCGCCGCCGGTGCCGGACGAGCCCTGAGCCCCGGGGCCGGCACGCTGCCACTGCTGCAGCGCCCCGCCCAGGACCAGGCCGAGCATGAGCATGAGTGCCAGCCAGGCCGTGAGGGTCTTGGCCTGCGGTGCAGGCACGGGTTGGAGCCGCTCGCCCCGCACCGGCACCCAGGGGGTGGCATTGGCCAGGGCAGGCGCGGCCTCGCGCAGCGGAGGCACCGGCAACACAGGGTCGGTGTCGAGCACACGGGTGACACCTAGCGGTGCCGGTGCCGCCGTCGGGTTCAGCGCGCGGTCCACCCAGGCCCGCACACCCGACAGTTCCTGGGCCAACGGGGCCTCGCGCGTCAACTCGCGGTACAGGTGGGCCAGTTCGCGCTGCGTGGTGGCATCGGGGGCCCAGTGGCCGTGCCGCTGCGCCTGGATCAGGCGTTCGATCACCTGCGCATAGGCCTGAGGGTGGCTGCGCAGCCATGCGGGCATGCCCAGTCCCAGCCGGTCCTTCACGTAAACGTCATGCAGGCCCTGCCAATGGTCGGCGCGTACCACGTCGTCCACCACGCTTTGCCAGCCCCAGGTGAACTGCGCGGCCTTGAGCACCTGCAGCGTGCCGGCATAGCCCTCGTCCTTCTGCGCCGCCACCCAGCCCGGGTGCAGGTAACGCGACTGCATTTCCAGCGCCACGCTCTGCGCGGCCGTCTGCGCATAGGGTTCGTCGGCGTTCTGCAACTGGTTGACGAAGAGCGGCAGGGCTTCGTCGCGCCCGGCCCGTCGGGCCGCCGCCGCCAGGCCCCCCAGGTACTGGAAGGGATCGTCGGAACTCACCATGCCGTAGAGGTGCGAGCTGCGCGAGAGCACGGCTGCATCGGCCCGGCGCAACTGGGCGCCGAAGCTGCGGCGCATGAGGTTTTCGTCGATGCCTTCGAGCGGCTCACCGCCCAGGTAGGCGTGACCCATGCGCGCCAGGAAAAGGTCGCCCAGGCGTTCGTCGCGCCGGCGCAGGCCATCGTCCTGCACGGCTTCGCTGATGCCGGTGCCATAGTCGCCCACGGCATTGCCGAAGACGCGGGCGCGCGCCAGGAGCTCGGCCTGCGGGGCTGGCGCCCCCTGGCGATGCAACTCGGCCGCCACCTCCTGCGTGTGCCGGGACACGACACCCGCGGGCTCGGCCGCGCTCACCAGTGCCACCGCCGCATCGATCAAGGCCATCAGTGCCGGGAACTGGTCGCGGTAGGAGCCTGTGACGCTGAGCAGCACGTCCACGCGCGGCCGCCCCAGCTCCTCGGCCGGCACCAGCTCCACACGCGTGGGGCGCCCGGCCGTATCCCACACTGGGCGCACGCCCAGCGCCACCAGCGCCTGGGCTTCCATGATGCCCTGGTGGCGCAAGGTTTCGCCGGCCCACAGCGACAGGGCCAGGCGTTGCGGAGGGCGCCCGGGGTGGGTTTGCTGCCATTGCGCCAGCCATTGCTCGAAGAGCAGTTGCGCCACGGTGTAGGCCTGGCGCGTGGGCAGGCGGCTGGGGTCCAGCCCGGTGAGGTTGCGCCCGGTGGGCAGGCTGTCGGGGTTGCGCAAGGGGTCGCCGCCGTAAGCGGCTGGCACAAAGCGGCCCTCCAAGGCCGCCAGCAAGCCCTTGCGCTCGTTCTCGGTGGCATAGAGCCGGTCCAGCGCCTGCGCCTGCTCGGCCAGCCTCAGCAGAGCCTCCCGGTCGATGGCATGCGCGGCCGCCCGGTTGGGCACGGCGTTGTCGGGGGCCGGCGGACGCAGGTCGAGCTCGCTGGCCGCCCGCGCATCGCGCAGCGCCACCTCCAGCCAGCGCATGGGGCGTGAAGCCTGCACCTGCCGATGGTCGATGAGGAAGGTCTCATCCACGTCCTCGCCCAACGCATCGAGCAACGGAGTGCGCAGCGCCTGCAGCACCATCAGGCGGCGCGCGGCTTCGTCGGGCGCCTGACCGAACACGGCCAGGCCGCGCGGCTGGCTGCCATGCGCAAGCTGGTCGAGCCAGGGGTGCAGCACCTCAAGGAATTCCTCCAGGCGCCCACGCACCTGATCGACCGTCCACTTCAAGTCGTGGTGCAGGCGGCTCTCGACGATCAATGCCACCAGTTGCTCGCCGATCTGCTGTTTCGTGGGGCCGTGGTCGGCCATCGCCCACTCGTGCATGAGCTCGTGCAGGTGGGCCATCGTCGGCGACAGGCCGGTGGTGGCAAACACCGGGGTGCGGTGGCTCACCAGCAGCGCGCGGCCCCGGCGCTTGGCCGTGAGCGCCTCGCCGAGGTTGTCGACGATGTAGGGGTAGACGACAGGCACGTCCCCCAGCGGCAGCAGCGCGTCGTCGAACACGTCCAGCCCGCGCGCCTTGCCGGGTGCCCATTCCTGCGTGCCATGGGTGCCGAAGTGGATCAGCGCGTGCGCACGCTGCGCCCACAGGTAGACGGCCAGGTAGTGGTGCGACACCGGCTCGCGGCTGCGGTGCATGAAAGGGTTCTGGCCATGGCGCAGGGTCTCCTCGCGTGGCGGCTGCGGCAGCACCGACAGCTGCCCGACCCGCAGGCGAGGGATCACGAACACCGGCTCGCCTTGCCAGTGCACGACGTAGCGGCTGGAGGCCGGCTCGCCCCAGCGGGCCGCGATGCGCGCACGCAAAGGCTCCGGCAGCGCCTGCCACCAGGCGAGGTAGTCCTTGAGGGGCAGCGCCGCGGCCTGGTCGCTGCGCAGCAGTCCGCTCAGATCGGCATCGGGATAGTAGGCGCGCAGCAGCGGGCGCAGGCCCTCGATCCACTCGGCCTCGCGGGTCAGCGGCACCGCGTAGCCCGCCTCGGCCAGGCTGCCGCTCACCCCCTCCAGGCTGCGCGGCACGTTCAGGAAGGACGCCCCGAAGTTGCTGCCGCCCGGCGGGTAGTTGTAGACCATGGCCACGAGCTGCTTCCGGGCTGCGGGCGTGTCGCGCAAGGCCATGAGGCGACGGGCCTTGGCCACCACCGAGCGCGCCTGGCGTTCGATCAGTTCGGTGCGCCGGCCACCGTCGGCATGGGCCGTCACCACCAGGGGGTCGATGGCCCCGGCCGCCTCGGGCTGCACCAGGTAGAAGGGGGCGTCAGCCAGCTTCAGCCCGGTGGGGTCGGCCTCCCACGCGGCGGTGTCGCCATGGCGATACGGCTGGGTCGCCAGCACCGGCGCCGCCCATTCCTGGAAGAGGCCCTGCAGCGCCGCCGACTGCGAGCTGATCTGGTGCAGCACCAGCACGCGCGGGGGGGCTACCCCCAGCAGGCCGCGCAGGCCATCGGCATCGAGTTGCTGGCCAAAGACAGCATAGGCCGACAGGCCTTGCTCCTCGAAGAGCTGCAGCCAGCGATCGAGCCAGGCCGTCTCACCGTCGATGAAGTGATGACGATGCACCAGCACCGCCACCGCGGGGCGCGTGCCGTCGTCGGCCTGCCAACGCCGCCATTGCGCCACGTCGGCAAAAAAGCCGGGTGCGCGCGGATGGTAGAGGCCCCGCGCGGGCCAGGCCTGGGGCGGTGGCAGTTCCAGCGCAGTGAGCGCCGATGCCGAACGGCCCGAGGCCACCCAGGTGTCGGCCAGGCGCATCGCATGGCGCAGGTTCGCCAGCCCCCCCGCACGCAGGTAGGCCGCCATGCGTGCAGGCCCATCGTCGGCCGCCGCCGGAGGCGCCTGCGTGGGTGGGATCCACACGAGGCTGCCGGGGTGGCGCGCTGCGTGGGTCTCGAACACCTCGCCGAACTGGCGCTGCAGCCGGGTCACCACCGTGGCATGCGGGGCGTCGATCCACACCATGTCGGCGCGGGCCAGTGCCTGGGCCATGGCCTCGCGCTGTGAATCTGCGTGGGCCGGCTGCGCCTGCAGCGGGTGATCCAGCCACTGCAGCTGCCAGCCGAATTCGGCCGCCACACGTTCAATCTGCGCCGTGCGCGACGCCGGTGTGATATCGACCGTGATCCACAGCAGGGTGCGCGCCTGGGTCGCGCCACAGAACAGTCCAAGCAGCACCACCGCGAGCCGCCACCAAGCCCACGGGCTCTTCATCGTGCCGATTCCTGCGGTGACGCGGCCGACGCTTCCGGCACATAGACGATGCTGCCATCACGCATCCGGTAGGCCACGCCCGCACGCACCC
>CAZKGD010000004.1:0-58330 GCA_964552215.1 uncultured Caldimonas sp. | reverse complement strand
GGCACATAGACGATGCTGCCATCACGCATCCGGTAGGCCACGCCCGCACGCACCCCCTCGCCCTCGCCCGCCGTGCCGGAGCCGCGCAGGCGCACCTCGCGATCGCCCTCACGCACGATGATCTCCACACCGCCCTCGGCATCGGCCGCAGCGGCACCACCGGGACGCGCCACGCTCACGGCGATCATCAGCGCCACCACCAGCACCAGAAAGACATCGACCAGGTTGATGGCCGAGAGCATCGGGTCGTCGTCGTCCTCGTCGAAGACCTTGAGATGGCGCAGGCTCACGCAACCTCTCCCCGCGCACGCTTGACGGCCAGCAGTTCGGCCAGCAGCCAGCGGCGCCGCGCCGAGTAAAGCACCAGCCCGAGCGAAGCCGCCGTGAGCGCCAGCACCACGCCGGCAAAGGCGCCGCTGAACACCGACAGCGCCGCATGCCCCTGGCCGCTGGCCACGCCCTGCAGGGCCGGGCCCAGCGGGATCATCGTGGCGATCAGCCCCAGCATGGGCGTGACCCGGCTGAGCAGGCGCAGCGGCTCCATGCGCCCCAGGGCCTGCAGCTCGAGCTCATCCAGCGTGAGCGACTCCACCTCCCGCAGCAGGGTGAAGCCCGGTACGCGCCGGCGCTGCCAGGCCTCGACCATGACCACCCCCGCCATCCACAGCGCATAGGCAAAGGCCAGCGCCAGCAGCAGCAGCACCGGCGTCAGCAACCACTGCACGATCTGCAGAAAACCCAACTCCAGCATGGCGACCTCGGATCAGAACGTGAGCGCTGGAAAGCGCGGGCGCACCGTGACGGTCTTGCGTCCCTTGGGCGAGGCCAGTTGCACGCGCAACTGCTTCAGGCCGGGATGGTCGCGAAATGCGGTGAACGACACCGCATGGAGTGCCTCGGGCTTGTCGCAGCGGAACTCGGCGCGGTAGACGATGTTGGGAACGTCAGCCTTCGGGTCGGCCGTGGCCGGGTCGGGCTTGGCCTCATGGCCCACCGCCTGGCACCTGGCATCGGCCGCGGGTTGGATGAAGTTCGACGGGTCCTGCAGCCGAACCTTGAACGCACTCCAGACCTGCTCCTGGGCCGCCCCCTGGGGCGGGTAGTCGTAGCCGAGGAAAGCCTCCAGCGGGACGTCGAAGGTGGCGGTGAGCGTGGCGCCCTCCACGGCCAGGCGCACCGCGCCGTGGCCGTGGCTGTGCGAGCCATGGGCCTGCGCCGCCGAGGTGACAAGAACCGAAGCGCCCAGCCACAGGCAGGCACGCAGGCGCGGCGCGATGCTCGCGCACGAGAAGAACTCAGACATGGCCATTCACGATGAAGGTCGCCCTCACCGCCTTCCCCGACGGTGCATGGGCCTCACAGCCCGGCGTTCACGCCGGACCACCCTGTTGGCCGGTATCCGGGCTGGTGGAAGCGACCTTCATCGCCTTCCCGGTGATGCCGACAGCACATCACCAGTGGCTTGCGAGATGAAAGCGGGAGAGTGTCTCGAGCCGACACACCCTCCGTCCACTTACCGTTGCGGGGGCAGCGCTGGTTAGATACGGCCCATGCGGGCCGGCATCCCCCAGCTTCCCGTTGAACTGCGATGCGTGAACCGCACCGCGAGCACCAACCCTCGCATCGTATCAGCCCGGGCCGGGCCGATCGATGGCCACCCAAGGACCGCGCGAGCGTTCACGCAACAAGACCTGCACGCGCTCGACCAGCGCTTCGATGCGACGGCTCAGTTCCATGCGCCGCGGCAAGCCCGGCAGCGCGGCCTCCAGCCTGCGCCGATCTTCACGCGCCAGCGCCAACGCCGTTTCCTGCACGATCACTGCCGCGCGCAGGCGCATCACCTCGGCCTGCAAACGATCGATCTGCGCCGCCTGCTGCCGCAACTGTGCGCTGCAGCGTGTCTGCACCTGCCCATACAGCGCCACCAGGGCACGGTGCTCCTGCGCCAATGTTCCCACCTCGACCATGGCTGATACTCCTGTGTCCATCAGGCCCCGAACCTGCCGGAGCAACCCTTCGTCATCGTGGGGTCATGGATTTATTTGCAAACGATTCTCATTTGTGTTTATACTGCGGTCAAGTCATCGCCCTGCCGCTTGCAGGGCCCCGACGCCGGTCATCGTGGGGCGATCCGGGGCTGCGGCCCTTGATCGTTTTTGGCCAGCCAAAGGCGGGTTTCGGCCCGCCTGGTAGCCAGGCATTTTTTTTCGACCCGACGACCGGTATGTCACGCTCACTCGTGGTGGCCGAAGCCCGCTGCGGCGCTGTGCGCAGCGTCTAAACTCGGCGTCCCATGTCCCACCCTGGTCCAAGATGCAAGTCGCCACCTGGAACGTCAACTCCCTGGCCGTGCGCCTGCCCCAGGTGCTGGACTGGCTGGGCCAGCACCAGCCCGAGGTGGTGGTGCTGCAGGAAACCAAGCTCACCGACGACAAGTTCCCGCATGCCGACTTCGAGCAGGCCGGCTATGCGGCGCAATGGTTCGGGCAGAAGACCTACAACGGCGTGGCGCTGCTGAGCAAGACGCCGGCCGAGGATGTGGTGCGCAACATCCCGGGCTTTGCCGACGAGCAGGCCCGCGTGATCGCCGGCACGGTGGGCGAGCTGCGCATCATCGGCGCCTACTTCCCCAACGGCCAGGCGCCGGGCACCGACAAGTTCGAGTACAAGATGCAGTGGATGCGCGCCCTGCGCGAGTGGGTGCGTGAAGAACTGGCCCGCCATCCGAAGCTGGTGCTGATGGGCGACTACAACGTCGCCCCCGAGGACCGCGACGTGTACGACCCCATCGCCTGGGCCGGCCAGATCCACTGCACGCCCGAGGAGCGCGAGCAGTTTCGCCAGCTGCTGGCGCTGGGGCTGCACGATGCCTTCCGGCTCTTCGAGCAGCCCCCGAAAAGCTGGTCGTGGTGGGACTACCGCAACCTCGCCTTCCGCAAGAACCAGGGCCTGCGCATCGACCACATTCTCGTGAGCGAGGCGCTGAAGGCATCGGTCACGGCCTGCACCATCGACAAGGCCCCGCGCAAGAACGAGCGCCCCAGCGACCACGCGCCGGTGGTCGCAGTGCTCGGCTGACGGCAGAGTTGGGCGTGGCCTCAATCGTCGAGGCCAAGCTCCTGGATCTTGCGGGTGATGGTGTTGCGCCCGATGCCCAGCTTCTGCGCGGCCTCGATGCGGCGACCCCGGGTGAGCTCCAGCGCCGTGTGGATGAGCTGGGCCTCGAAGCGGCGGGTCAGGGTGTCCCATACGTCGGGCTGGCCTGCGTCGAGGAGTTGACGCGCTTCACGTTCCAGGTCCTTGAGCCAGTCCCCGCCTGTCGACAGCGCCATCGCCCCGCCGATGAGGGGAGCCTCCCGCGCCGATTCGGGAGGCACGGCCGTCACGGGTGCCGGTGCAGGGGACACCGGTGGAACGACCAACACGGGTGGCTTGGGCGACAAGGTGGCCTCCCCCAGCAACTCGGGCGGGAGATCCTTGTCCTCGATGACCTGGGCCGGTGCCATCACGGTCAGCCAGTGGCACACGTTCTCCAGCTGGCGCACATTGCCCGGATAGTCGAAGGACACCAGCCGTGCGAGCGCCGAGTCGGAGATGCGCTTGGCCTCCACACCCAGTTCCTTCGCACTCTTTTGCAGGAAGAAGCGCGCCAGCGAGGCAATGTCCTCGCGCCGCTCGCGCAGTGGCGGCAGGCGCAGACGGATCACGTTGAGGCGATGGAAGAGGTCTTCGCGGAACACCCCCTGCTTCACCCGGTCTTCCAGGTTCTGGTGCGTGGCGGCGATCACCCTCACGTTGGCGCGCATGGGGTTGTGGCCGCCCACGCGGTAGAACTGCCCGTCGCTGAGCACGCGCAGCAGGCGCGTCTGCAGGTCGAAGGGCATGTCGCCGATCTCGTCGAGGAAGAGCGTGCCACCGTCGGCCTGCTCGAAGCGGCCGCGACGCGTGGTCTGTGCACCGGTGAAGGCGCCACGCTCATGGCCGAAGAGTTCGCTCTCGAGCAGGTCCTTCGGGATGGCCGCGGTGTTGATGGCCACGAAGGGGCCGCTGGCGCGCGGGCTGTGCTTGTGCAGGGCGCGGGCGACAAGTTCCTTGCCCGAGCCGCTCTCGCCGGTGATGAGCACGGTCACGTTGCTCTGGCTCAGCCGGCCGATCGCGCGGAAGACATCCTGCATGGCCGGCGCCTGGCCCAGCATCTCGGGCATCTGCGCCAGGCGCTCGTCGCGCACCTCCTCGCGCAGGCTTTCGTCCACCGCACGGCGGATCAGCTCCACCGCCTTGGGCAGGTCAAAGGGCTTGGGCAGGTACTCGAAGGCACCGCCCTGGAAGGCCGAGACGGCGCTGTCCAGGTCGGAAAAGGCCGTCATGATGATGACCGGCAGCCCCGGATGGCGCTCCTTGACCTGGGCCAGCAGGTCGATGCCCGAGCCCCCGGGCATGCGGATGTCGGACACCAGCACCTGCGGCTCGTCGTCGTCGAGCGCCGCGAGCACGTCGCGCGGGTTGGTGAAGCTGCGCACCGGAAGGTCCTCGCGGGCCAGGGCCTTTTCCAGCACGAAGCGGATGGATTGGTCGTCGTCAACGATCCAGATGGGTTTCATGGGCTGCTGCCTGTCGTCCTCGCCTGTGGACTTTCGGCCTGAGCCCCACCCGGATCGCTCAGGGCAGGGGAATCAGGATCTTGAACACCGTGTTTCCGGGCTCGCTTTCGCATTCGATCGTGCCATGGTGCTGTTGCACGAAGGTCTGCGCCAGCGTGAGCCCCAAGCCCGACCCGCCGTCGCGCCCCGACACTAGGGGGAAGAAGATGCGATCGCGGATCGACTCGGGCACGCCCGGGCCGTTGTCCTGGATATGCAATTCCAATGCCAGACGATAACGCTGTTTACCGAGTGTCACCTGTCGGGCGATGCGGGTGCGCAGCACGATGCAGGCATCACCCGCCGCGATGCGCGGCATCAAGGCCTGGGCAGCGTTGTGGGCGATGTTCAGCACGGCCTGGATGAGTTGCTCGCGGTCGCCGCGGAATTCCGGAATGGAGATGTCGTAGTCCCGCCGGATCCTGAGGCCGCGTGGGAACTCGGCCAGGATGAGCGAACGCACACGCTCGCAGACCTCGTGCACGTTCACGTCGCCCACCACATGCGGCTTGCGATGAGGAGCCAGCAGCCGATCCACCAGGGCCTGCAAGCGGTCGGCTTCGTGGATGATGACCTGGGTGTATTCGGTCAGTTCACGCGACTCGACCTCCATCTGCAGCAACTGGGCCGCCCCCCGGATGCCACCCAGCGGGTTCTTGATCTCATGGGCCAGGTTGCGGATCAGCTCCTTGGTGGCCTGGGCCTGGTCCAGCGCGCGCTCTTCCCGATCCTGGCGCGTCTGCTGCTCGATCTCCACCAGCTCCACCAGCACCTGTTCAGGCTCATCGGTCTGGGTGACGATGACGTGCACCGGCAGCAGGTCGGCGCCCGTGGCACCCGGCGGGCGCCTCAGTTGGGCTTCGAAGCGGCTGATGGAAAACTCGTTGCGCGCCACCGCCACGACGGTGTCGGCCACGATGTCGGGTTCGGTGAACCAGTCGAACAGCGAGCCGCGCAGCATGCTGCGCCGGGACAGGCCCAGCACGGTTTCGAAGGCGGCATTGACGAAGCGGCAACTCCCGTCGGTGCGCACGAGCGCCACCATGGTGGCCAGATGGTCGAAGGCCGCGAAGCCCGGAGGTAGCGCCGGCGCGTCGTCAGCGCCCTCCGGCGCCCATGGGAAAGATGGGGGCACCACCACGCGCCCGGCCGTCAGGGTGAGGCCGGCAGACGGGCCAGTTCGCGACGGATGGAGGCGATGTCAGCCTCCTTGCGGGCGATGTCGGCCTGCAGGTTGGCCACACGGTCCAGGTACTTCTGGTAGTTGCGCTCGTCGCCGCGGCGTTCAGGTTCGCCGTTGTTGTATTCCTTGCGCAGGACCGACAAAGCCTCTTCCTCGCGGCGCAGTTCGGCTTCCAGGATGCGGCGCGCATCGCTGTCGCGGGCGCGCTGTTCGTTCGGATCCACCCGGCTGCCGGCCGCCGGCGCCGATGCGGCCACGGCCGGTCGAGCCGTCGGCGTGGGCCGGCGCGACTCGACGATGGTCACATTTCCGCCCTCGACCACCCGGCAGCCCTTGGCCTCGGCCTCCTTGGGGGTGAGGGAGTTGGTGAAGTGGTTGCCCGGACAACGGTAGACAGCCTGCGCCCAGGCCGATCCACCGGCCAGCGCGCAGGCGGCCATCACCAGGGGACTCAGGAAGGAGGCTCGGGACATGGAAGGCAAGTGGAACACGCTGAAACCCATAGACCCCTGCGGTGCGCAAGGGTTCACTGACCGGCAGATGCCGCGGTGCCCGCAGTATCGGCCATGTGCACCAGAACGGTCCAGACGCCGGCGGGCCGGAAAGCAACAAAGGGTGGCATATGCCACCCTTCGTCTCGTTCGACCGCCCCTTGCGGGGCCGCCGGCAGCCTCACAGGCTGTAGTACATGTCGAATTCCACCGGGTGGGTGGTCATGCGGAAACGGGTCACTTCCTGCATCTTCAGCTCGATGTAGGCGTCGATGAAGGAATCGGTGAACACGCCGCCCTTGGTCAGGAAGGCGCGATCCTGGTCCAGGTACTCCAGCGCCTGGTCGAGGCTGTGGCAGACGGTCGGGATCTTCGCGTCTTCCTCGGGCGGCAGGTGGTAGAGATCCTTCGTGGCGGCTTCGCCCGGGTGGATCTTGTTCTCCACACCGTCCAGACCGGCCATCAGCAGCGCGGCAAAGCACAGGTAGGGGTTTGCCAGGGGATCGGGGAAACGCGCCTCGATGCGGCGGCCCTTGGGGTTGGCCACATAGGGGATGCGGATGGAGGCCGAGCGGTTGCGGCTGGAATAGGCCAGCTTCACCGGCGCCTCGAAGCCCGGCACCAGGCGCTTGTAGCTGTTGGTGGTGGGGTTCGTGATGGCGTTCAGGGCACGGGCGTGCTTGATGATGCCGCCGATGTAGTACAGCGCGAACTCGGAGAGGCCGGCGTAGCCGTCACCGGCAAACAGGTTCTTGCCGTCCTTCCACACGGACTGGTGCACGTGCATGCCCGAACCGTTGTCGCCCACGATGGGCTTGGGCATGAAGGTGGCCGTCTTGCCGTAGGCGTGGGCGACGTTCTGGATGATGTACTTCTGCAGCTGCAGCCAGTCGGCACGCTGGACCAGCGTGCTGAACTTGGTGCCGATCTCCATCTGGCCGGCGTTGGCCACTTCGTGGTGGTGCACTTCCACCGGGATGCCCATCTGCTCGAGGATCAGGCACATCTCGGAGCGCAGGTCCTGGCCGGAGTCGACCGGGGGCACGGGGAAGTAGCCGCCCTTGACGGTGGGACGGTAGCCGGTGTTGCCGTGCTCGTATTCCTTGCCGGTGTTCCAGGCGGCTTCCTCGGACTCGATCTTGGAGAACGAGCCGGACATGTCGACGTTCCAGCGCACGCTGTCGAACACGAAGAACTCGGGTTCCGGACCGAAGTAGGCGGCGTCGCCGATGCCAGAGGACTTCAGGTAGGCCTCGGCACGCTTGGCCAGCGAGCGGGGATCGCGCTCATAGGGCTTGCCGTCGCCGGGCTCGATCACGTCGCAGCTCATGAAGAGGGTGGGCTCTTCGAAGAACGGGTCGATATTGGCCGTGTTGGGGTCGGGCATCAGCAGCATGTCCGACGCTTCGATGCCCTTCCAGCCGGCGATCGAAGAACCGTCGAAGGCGTGACCCGACGTGAACTTGTCTTCATCGAAGGCAGAGATGGGCACGGAGACGTGCTGTTCCTTGCCACGGGTGTCGGTGAAACGGAAGTCGACGAACTTGACTTCGTTCTCCTTCACCATCTTCATCACGTCGGCGACGGTCTTGTTGGCCATCAAGAGCTCCTAGGGGGATGGTTTGTCAGGGGAGTGGGTGACTGGCTCGCGCCAGCCGGGCGAGGGCAATTTAGCAGAAAGCGTGCCAGCTCTGACACATTCCGGTGCATGCGCGAGCCGGCCGTGTACCGAGATGACGCCCAGGCTCCCCCGCATCCGGTGCGGGGGACGTTTGCCCGCGGATTGCACCACCATAGTGCACAAAACAGCACCATTCAAGGGCGCCCTGCCGCCGAACTTCGCACCATTTCGGGGCCCAAGGCTTGCCCCTCCTCACGCAGCCCCGCCAGCAGTTCGGCGTAGGCAAGGCCGACGGCAGGGGGTGGCCCCTTGACCCCCAGTTCGATGTGGCGGCCGTACTGGGGGTGATCGACGCTGGGCAGGCTGAAGACCTTCACGCCAGGAAAGCGCGCCTCGAGGGTTTCCATCAGCGGCGTGAGGCGGGCCTCCATGGCGCCGAAGACGATGACCGAGCGCTCCTCGTGCGGCCGGGCATGGAAGAGCGCCCGGTAGCGCTCGTCGAGCACCCATTCCATCATCGGCCAGGCCATCACCGGAAAACCGGGCACGAAGTGCACATGGGCGACCGAGAACCCGGGGATCTTGTTGTAGGGATTGGGAATGATGGACGCCCCTTCGGGAAAGACGCCCATGTTCAGGCGGTGCACGTTGTCGGGCCGCTCCGGTTCATAGGGCTGCCCCTGTTCGCGGGCCACGTCGCGCATGCGTTCCTCGATGAGCGCCTTCGCCTGCGGGTGCAGGGCCAGCGGCACCCCCAAGGCGCGCGCCGCACACTGGCGGGTGTGGTCGTCGGGCGTCGCACCGATGCCGCCGCAGGAGAACACCACGTCACCGCTTCCGAAGGCTTCCCTGAGCGCAGCCTCCAGCCGCACCGGGTCGTCGCCCACATAGCGCGCCCAGCGCAGCGCCAGGCCCCGCTCGGACAGCAGTTCAACCAGCTTGGGCAGGTGCTTGTCCTGGCGCTTGCCCGAGAGAATTTCGTCGCCGACGATGATGAGTCCGAACTCCATGACTGCCTTGGGTGAAGCGCCCCGTTCAGGATGGCGAGCCGGGTGCCTGTGGGGCATCGAGCAGGCCGGCGGCACGCACGGCCTGGTCTGGTGGCGGCGCCGGCTCGTCCGGGGGCAGGATCTGGTCCTCGCGCTGGCTGCGCCAGCGCTCCAGCGCCGCCAGCGCATAGTGGGTGAACCACAGCGAGGAGAACGCAAACACCAGGGTGTAGAGCCAGACCGACACCACCATCAGCAGCGGCGCCAGGATGAAGGCCACCGCCCCCAGCGCCCACAGCAGGGCGGGCGCGGCGCCGAGGTAGCCGCACAGCAGGCCCATGCCCAGCATCGGCCAGCGGTGCTCACGCAGCAGCGCCCGGCGTTCAGCACGTTCGGCATGCTCGGCCAGGGCATCGAAGGCCATCACGCGGTAGGTGAGCCAGCCCCAGATGAGCGGCGGCAGCACCAGCGCCAGCGGCGGGATGAGCCACAGCGGCAGACTGGCGACCAGCGCCGCCAGAGCCACGGCGGTGTGCCCCAGCATCCACAGGATCGATCGCCAGAAGGGCTCGCCCTCGCGCCGGGCCAGCTGCGGGAAGCGCCGTGCGCTCACCATGCGCACCAGGGCGGGCGTCATCAGGGCCGCAACGGCCATCAGCGACAGCACCACGATGATCGGCACCGCCAGCGCCACCACCACCAGGGGGGCCATCACCGCGCGCAGGCCCGTGGCCCCCATCGACTCCAGCCACAGGGTGAAGGAGTTCACCAGCGCCCAGCTGCGCAGCCAGGCGTCCACGGCATCGACGGCCGGCTCCCAGTAGAACCAGCCCAGCGCAAAGCACAGGCCGGCGGTGAGCGCCAGCGGCGCCAGCGAAAGCAGGATGACGCGCGGATGCAGGCAGTAGGCCAGGGCGCGCCAGAAGGCGTCGAGCAGCAGGGTCATGATGCGGTGTCGTCGTCCATCAGCTGCGCCCAGCCCTGCGGACCCAGGCGGCGCAGCGTGGCCATGTTGGTTTCGTAGATGGCTTCGGGGTCGGGGAAGGCCGCCACGGCGCGTTCGATGCTGTCCTCGCGCAGCAGATGCAGCGTCGGGTAGGGCGAGCGGTTGGTGGCGTTGGTGATGTCGTCTGCCTCGGCGTCGCCGAACTGGAAGTCGGGATGGAAGCTTGCCACCTGCAGCACGCCTTCGAGGTCGAGGTCGTCCACCAAGGCCTGCGCGTCGCCGAGAAAGTCGTTGAAGTCGAGGAAGTCACCCAGCACCTGCGGGTGGATCAGCAACGTGGTGTCCACCGCTGCCGGATCAGCGTGCGACAGGTGAAGCAGTTCCGTGCGCAGTTCATCCAGCAGCTGCGCGGGTGTCGTGGCCGTGCTGACCACCCAGCGGATCTGGCCCTTGGCGTGCACCGCCTTGGCGAAGGGGCACAGGTTCAGTCCGATCACGGCGCGCTCCAGCCAGCGGCGGGTGTGCGCGATCACGGTGTCAGCGGTCGGCGGATGGGAAGGCATCAGTAGCGGGTCTCGGGGCTGTCGCTGTCGTCGCCCGACGCATGCCGCAGCACCCGGCGGATTTCCGAGCGCATGGCGCGCAGGTCGAGAGGCTTGGCAATATACCCGTCCATGCCGGCGAGCAGGCAGGCGCGGCGATCCGCCTCGCTGGCGTGGGCCGTGGCCGCAATGATGGGAAACACCGGCAGTTCACCGGCCACCTGCGCGCGCCGCAGCCGGCGCGTGGTCTCCAGTCCATCGAGTCCCGGCATCTGCACATCCATCAGCACGGCATCCGGCGCCTGGCGGGCACAGAAGTCCAAGGCTTCCTGTCCCCCGGGGACCACGTCCACCTCGAAGCCGAGCAGGCGCAGCATCTCTTCGGCCAGCAGCTGATTCACGGCGTTGTCTTCCACCACCAGGAAGCGCGCGCCCTGCCACTGCGCCAGCGGCAGGGCCATCGCGCTGGCAGGCCGCGCCACCGGCGCCGCTGCCGTCGACCGGTGGCTGAGCGTGAGCTGGTGCAGATCGGCCGGGCTCATCGGGGCGATGTACACCTTGAGCCCCAGCGCCTGGCCTTGTTCCGGGCTGAGCACACCGTCGTCTTCATCACCGTGCGGAGGCACCTGCACGACGATGTCGCATGAAGGCGGCAGCTGGCCGCGCAAGACCTGCAATCGCGATCGCGGCGGGGGTTCGTGTTCGCTGACCACCACCAGGCGCGGCGGGGTCATGCCGTCGGTGTGCAGCAGGGCCTCGTCCGCCGTCGCGAAGCGCCGGACCTGCCAGCCCAGGCGGGAAAGCCGCGCAAGCAGCGGGTCGCCATTCGCCCCGCCCACGATCCAGGCCCAAGCCCCACCGGCCTGGGGCTCGCTCGCGGCTTCGGCCCCCTCTGCTGGCGCCCCCCGCAGGGGCAGCACGACCTCGAACGTGGAGCCCTGGCCCGGCGCGCTGCGGGCATGCACCGCCCCCCCCATCAGTTCGCACAGGCTGCGCACGATGGACAGCCCCAGACCCGTCCCCCCCGCGGTGCGGGACACCGACGAGTCGGCCTGCTCGAAGGGGTGAAACACCCGCTCCAGGGTGCGCTCGTCCATGCCCACGCCGGTGTCGGTCACCTCGATGTGCACACCGAAGCCCGCCGTCACCGTCCGGGTGACGTCCACATGGAGGCGGACCTCGCCCGCATCGGTGAACTTGAGGGCGTTGGACAGCAGATTGGTGGCGATCTGGCGCACCCGGACGGGGTCGCCGACGACCCGCAGGCCGCCGCCCGTGCAATCGAAGAACAGGGCCAGCCCCCGCTCGTGCGCCAGAAGCCACAGGGAGCGCACCGTCACGGCCATCAGTTCGCCAATGTCGAACTCCACTTCGTTCAGGCTGAGCTTGCCGGCCTCTGCCTTGGCGAAATCCAGGATGTCGTCGATGATGGCCAGCAGGGTCGCTCCGGAAGACTTCGCCAGTTCGAGGTAGCGCCGCTGGGTGGCCGTCGTGGCCGAGCGCCACGCGAGGTCGGTCATGCCCATGACCCCGTTGAGCGGGGTGCGGATCTCGTGGCTCATGTTCGCAAGGAAAAGCGACTTCGCCCGGTTGGCCCGCTCGGCCTCTGCGCGCGCGGCCTCGAGCCGCGCGGTGCGCTCCTGAACCAGCGCCTCGAGCTGGCTGCGATGGGTCCGCAGGGCTTGCTCTGCCTCCACCTCGTCGGTCACGTCGGTCACGGCACCTGCCAGGATGGCTGGCTTGCCGGTCTCGTCAGGCCAGGCACGCGCCCGGCACTGCAGCCACCGCCAGCTGCCGTCGCGGTGCAGCACCCTCACCCGGTATTGCCACTGCCCGCCCTCGCGCACCGCCCGCTCGTAGGGCACGGTGAAGGTCTCCACGTCATCCGGATGGATGCGGGCATTCATCACGTTGCGGTCATTGGGCAGCTCGTGGTCGGCAAAGCCCATGATCTCCTTGTAGCGCGGTGAATACCAGCTCTGGTTGGTGCGCAAGTTGCGCTCCCAGATGCCGTCCTGGGTGCTCTCCATGACGCGCCGGTAGCGCGCCGCGGTGGCGCGCTGAGCGTCCTCGGCCTGCTTGAGCGCCGTGATGTCGGACGCAATCGCGAGGTAGCCTGCAAAGCGGCCCTCCTCGATCAGCGGTGTCGCGTCCACCCGACGCCACCATGGACGCCCGTCAGCCAGGCGCACCTCGAGCTCGGCCGTGAACGGCTCCCGTGCCGCGAGCGCTGCCTGCACGTGCGGCTGGGGCGCGGCGTGGCCGAAGGAGGTCAGCCACAGCCACCAGGGCTGGCCCCGCAACAGGCCGATCGCGGGCGAACTGGCCCAGCTGTCGTTGAACCAGATCACCTGCCCGGCCACATCGGACACCAGCGCATAGGCGGCGCTGCGCTGCAGCGCCGCGGCGAGCAAGGCAGGCGTCACCGCCTGGCAGGCCGCGCCGGGGACGGCGGCCTGGGAAGCGGGGGGCGGCTCGGGAAGGTCGGTCACTGCGGACAAGCGGGTTGACACCCGCGGGACATGCCAAACGTCAGGCCATCCTTGTAGCACCGTCCGGGGCCGCTTGTCAGGCCCAGTCGCCATGGTGCGACACCCTTTGGAGGGGGCCGACAAGCGGGTCGCGCGAACAGCGCACAACCAAAGGTCCTAGACTGTCGGTCCTGACTCCGCCCTGCTTCCATGACACGGACCGATTCCCCTCCCCGCCCACGTGTGGTGGTCATCGGCTGCGGCTTCGGCGGCCTCGAAGCGACCCGGGCCCTGGCTCGCGCAGACGTCGAGGTCACGCTGGTGGACCGCACCAACCACCACCTGTTCCAACCGCTGCTCTACCAGGTGGCCACGGCCGGATTGTCGGCACCGGCGATCTCGGCGCCGATCCGCCACATCTTGCGTCGCGAAATCCGGCGCGGGCGGGTCACCGTGCTGCTGGGAGAGGTCGTGGATATCGACGCGACAGCGCAGGCCGTGGTCCTGGAGGACGGTGCCCGCCTGTCCTACGACCACCTCATCGTCGCCGCAGGGGCGACGCACAGCTATTTCGGCCGCGACGAGTGGGCCGTCCACGCGCCGGGCCTCAAGACCCTGGCAGATGCCTTCGAGCTTCGCAACCGCGTGCTCAGGGCCTTCGAGCAGGCTGAGCGCCACCCCGAGCTGCGCGAGCAGGCACTCACGTTTGCGGTGATCGGGGGGGGGCCCACGGGCGTGGAGATGGCCGGCACCATTGCCGAGATCGCACGCCACACCCTGCCGGACGAGTTTCGTCGCATCGATTCGCGCCAGGCACGCGTGGTGCTGCTCGAGGGGGCCGATCGGATCCTCACGGCGATGCCTCCGGTCCTGTCGCAAAAGGCGTCTGAACAGCTCGGCCGCCTGGGCGTGGAGGTGCGCATCGGCTGCCGCGTCACCGACATCGACGCCGAGGGCCTCACCTACGAAACCCGGCGAGGGGATGAGGTTGTGCGACATCGACTCGACACGCGCACGGTGGTGTGGGCCGCCGGGGTGGCGGCTTCGCCCTTGGGGCGATGCCTGCGCGACGCTGCGAGTGCCGAACTCGATCGGGCGGGTCGCGTCGTGGTTCAGCCCGACCTGAGCCTGGCCTGCCATCCCGAGATCCAGGTGATCGGCGACCTCGCGGCGGCGATGAGCCACCCCGCGAAAGGCCCGCCCACCCCGGTGCCGGGTGTGAGCCCCGCAGCCAAGCAGATGGGGCGCCTGGCCGCCGCCAACGTGCTGCGCCGTCTGCGGGGCGAGGCGACCCGGTCCTTCCGCTACATCGACTACGGCGCCCTGGCCACCATCGGCCGCAAGGCGGCGGTGGCCGACGTGGCTGTCCCGGTGCTGGGCAGCCTGCGGTTCTCAGGCTGGTCTGCCTGGGCCTTCTGGCTCTTCGTGCACATCTACTTCCTGATCGGCTTTCGCAACCGGCTGATGGTGCTCACCGACTGGGCCTGGGCCTACTGGACCTTCCAGCGCCATGCCCGGGTGCTGGTGGAACGCCCGGCCCAGCCCACCCCACCGGCCACCCCGACGTCGAGGGTCTCATGAACGTCACCCTGCACACGCTGCAACAAGCCCTGGATGACGCCCGTGCAGGGCGCTGCACCACCACCGACCTCGTCGCACGGTGGCGCCAGCACGCGCCCAGCCTGACCGCCCTGCCGCCGGTGTTTGCGCAGGCCCTCGACCAGTTGCTGCTGCCGCTGGAATCGGGCAGCCTCTTCACCGAGGAGAGCTGCTCCTTCAGCCAGCACGACCTGTTCGACAACCTGCAGGTCTGGCTGGACAAAGCAAAAGCCCGCCTCGCGGCGGGCTGATGCGGGCTCGGCCGGGAGCCTTCAGCGCGTGATCGGCTTGAAGCGCAGGCGGTGCGGGCGGGCACCCTCTTCGCCAAGGCGCTTCTTCTTGTCGGCTTCGTATTCCTGGTAGTTGCCGTCGAAGAAGACCCACTTGGAGTCGCCCTCACAGGCGAGGATGTGGGTGGCAATGCGGTCCAGGAACCAGCGATCGTGGCTGATCACCATGACGCTGCCAGCGAACTCCAGCAGTGCATCTTCCAGCGCACGCAGGGTCTCCACGTCCAGGTCGTTCGAGGGTTCGTCCAGCATCAGCACATTGCCGCCCTGGGCCAGGGTCTTGGCCAGGTGCAGGCGGCCGCGCTCACCCCCCGAGAGTGAACCCACCTGCTTCTGCTGGTCGTTGCCCTTGAAGTTGAAGCGGCCCAGGTAGGCGCGCGAGGGCATCACGAACTTGCCCACGACGATGTTGTCCAGGCCGCCCGAGACGTCTTCCCAGACGGTCTTGTCGGCCGCCAGGCCCTCACGGCTCTGGTCCACGAAGGCGAGCTTGGCGGTCTTGCCGATCAGCACTTCACCGGAGTCCGGCTTCTCGACCCCCTGGATCATGCGGAAGAGCGTGGACTTGCCCGCGCCGTTGGGGCCGATGATGCCCACGATGGCGCCGGCCGGCACCTTGAAGCTCAGGTCGTCGATGAGCACGCGGTCGCCGAAGCTCTTGGTGACGTTCTTGAACTCGATCACCTCGTTGCCCAGGCGCTCGGCCACGGGGATGAAGATCTCGTTCGTCTCGTTGCGCTTCTGGTATTCGACGTCACTCAGTTCCTCGAAGCGCGCCAGGCGAGCCTTGCTCTTGGCCTGACGACCCTTGGCGTTCTTGCGCACCCATTCCAGTTCGGCCTTCATGGCCTTCATGCGGGCGTCTTCGCTCTTCTGTTCCTGCTCCAGGCGCTTTTCCTTCTGGTCAAGCCAGTCGGAGTAGTTGCCCTTCCAGGGGATGCCGGAGCCGCGGTCGAGTTCGAGAATCCACTCGGCCGCGTTGTCGAGGAAGTAGCGGTCGTGGGTGATGGCCACCACGGTGCCAGGAAAACGCTGCAGGAACTGCTCCAGCCAGTCCACCGATTCGGCATCCAGGTGGTTGGTGGGTTCGTCCAGCAACAGCATGTCGGGCCGGCTCAGCAGCAGCCGGCACAACGCCACGCGGCGCTTTTCACCGCCCGAAAGGTTGCCGATCACCGCGTCCCACGGCGGCAGGCGCAGCGCGTCGGCCGCCAGCTCGAGCTGCAGGTCGGTGTTCTCGGAGCCGGCCGCGGCGATGATGGCTTCCAACTCGGCCTGCTCGGCGGCCAGCTTGTCGAAGTCAGCGTCGGGTTCGGCGTATTCGGCATAGACCTCGTCGAGGCGCTTCTTGGCGGCCAGCACGCCGCCGATGCCCTGTTCCACCGCCTGGCGCACCGTCAGTTCCGGGTCGATGTGGGGTTCCTGGGGCAGGTAGCCGATCTTGATGCCCGGCATGGGCACGGCTTCGCCTTCGATGTCCTTGTCGATGCCGGCCATGATCTTCAGCAGCGTGGACTTGCCCGAGCCGTTCAGGCCAAGCACGCCGATCTTGGCGCCGGGGAAAAAGGACAGCGAGATGTCCTTCAGGATCTGCCGCTTCGGGGGAACGATTTTCCCGACGCGGTTCATCGTAAAGACGTATTGGGCCATGGTGAATCCTGTTGCTTGCGCAGCAAAAAGCAAAGCGCGGATCAGCCGCGCGACAGCCGCTATTGTCGCCGCAACCCGTTCAGGCCGTTTCCACCATGTGCAAGAGCCCGCCCCGCCAGCGAAAGATGCCGCTTGCTGATAGGGTGCGGGTTTTGCCGACGCGTCACCCGCTCATGCCCCGCCTGCTCCTGCTGTTCTCCTTCATCAACCTCATCATCGGCACCGGGGCCTTCGTGATTGCCGGTATCCTGGAATCGGTGGCGGTCTCGCTTTCGGTGAGCGTGCCCGCGGCCGGCCAGGCTGTCACGGCCTATGCCATCGCCACCGCCGTGCTGGCCCCGCTGGTGCTGGTGGCCACGGGACACTGGCGCCGCAAGCGGGCCATGCAGCTGGCCCTCACGCTCTTCACCCTGGGCAATCTCCTCTGCGCGGTGGCGCCAGACCTCACGGTCCTGCTGCTGGGGCGGGTGCTGATGGGCCTGGGGGCCGTCTTCACGCCGATTGCCGCGGGCATCGCCGTGGCCAGCGTGGAGCCGGCTCGCCGCGGGCGCGCCTTGTCGGTCGTCTTCCTCGGCATCAGCATGAGTTATGTGGTGGGTCTCCCGCTGGGGGCCTGGCTGGGCCTGCAATGGGGCTGGCAAGTGCCAGTGGCCGCCGTGGCGGCGCTCTCTGCCCTGATGCTGCTGCTCGTCACCCGCTGGGTACCCCGCGACATCGACGCCCCGGGCGCCAGCTTCCGCGGCCTGCCCGAACTGCTGCGCCAGGGCCGCGTGCTGTGGCCTCTGCTGCTCACCCTGCTCTACTTCATTGCGATCTTCTGCGTGTTCTCCTACATCGGCCCGGTCCTGCAGGCGCTGGTCCCGATGTCGGGCGAGCGGCTGTCGATCACGCTGATGATCTTCGGCCTTGCCGGGGTGGCCGGCACCCTGATCGGCGGCTGGGCCAATGACCGCTTCAGCCCCCGCCGCACACTGGTGGTTCAGCTCAGCATCCTGGGCTCGATGATGCTGCTCGTGCCCTTCACACAGGGTCACTACTTGGCGCTGCTCGCCGTCTTCGTCGTCTGGGGCGTGGCGGGCTTCGGGATGATGACCCCGCAGCAGTCGCGCCTGGCCGAGGCGGCCCCCGCGCAGGCCCCCATCCTGCTGTCGCTCAACACCTCCATGCTCTACCTCGGCACCGCCCTGGGCGCGGCCATCGGCGGGGCCGCCAGCACCTCGCTGGGCTTTGACAAGCTCTCCTGGATCGGGGTGCCCCTGGCGCTGGCGGGCCTGCTGACGCTGGCCTTCGGGCGCGCGGTACCCGCGCGGGCGGAAGCTGTCACGAAGCCCTAGCGCGATTGGGGGTACAATGCTGCACTGCAACGTCGATACCAGTCCAGGCGTTGCAGTCGCTTCCGACCTTTCCCATCCGTCTGCCTTCCCGACTGGTGCCCTCCACGTGAGCGGTAACAGGCCGATCCCGGCTCCCTTGCGGGGGCACACCTCCACATGCGATTTGACGACCTCGGCCTCGCCGAGCCCCTCCTGCGCGCCGTGCGCGAGCAGGGCTACGACACCCCCACCCCCATTCAGCAGCAGGCCATCCCCGCTGTGATCAGCGGCGGCGACCTGCTGGCCGGCGCCCAGACCGGCACCGGCAAGACCGCCGGCTTCACGCTGCCGCTGCTGCACAAGCTTTCGCAAGGCCAGGCGCCGCGCGACGGCAAGGGCCGCGTGGCCATCCGCGCGCTCATCCTCACGCCCACCCGCGAACTGGCGGCCCAGGTGGAGGAAAGCGTGCGCACTTACGGCAAGTACCTGCCGCTGAAGAGCATGGTGATGTTCGGCGGCGTGGGCATGGGCCCCCAGATCGACGCGCTGCGTCGTGGCGTGGACATCCTCGTGGCCACACCCGGCCGCCTGCTCGACCACCACCAGCAAGGCACGCTCGACCTGAGCAAGATCGAGTACTTCGTGCTGGACGAAGCCGACCGCATGCTCGACATGGGCTTCATCCACGACATCAAGAAGGTGCTGGCCATCGTGCCCAGGCAGAAGCAGAGCCTGCTCTTCTCGGCCACCTTCTCCGACGAGATCAAGGCCCTGGCCGACCGCCTGCTGAACCAGCCCCAGATGATCGAGGTGGCACGCCGCAACACCACGGCCGAGACCATCGCGCAGAAGATCCACCCGGTGGACCGCGACAAGAAGAAGGAACTGCTGGCCCACCTGATCAAGCGCAACGACTGGCACCAGGTGCTGGTGTTCACGCGCATGAAGCACGGCGCCAACCGGCTGGTGGAATTCCTCGTGAAGGAAGACATCACCGCGATGGCCATCCACGGCAACAAGAGCCAGGGCGCGCGCACCAAGGCACTGGCCGAATTCAAGAGCGGCGAACTGCAGGTGCTGGTGGCCACCGACATCGCCGCGCGTGGCATCGACATCGACCAGCTGCCCCACGTGGTGAACTACGAGCTGCCCAATGTGCCCGAAGACTACGTGCACCGCATCGGCCGCACCGGCCGCGCGGGCGCCCAGGGGGAGGCGATCTCCCTGGTGTGCATCGACGAGGAAGGCTTCCTGCGCGACATCGAGAAGCTCATCAAGCGCCAGATCCCGCGCGAGGTGGTGCCCGGCTTCGAGCCCGACCCGAACGCCAAGGCCGAACCCATCCAGCTCGGCCGCATGACCCTGCACGGCGGGCTGGGGGGCGGCGGTGGTGGTGGCCGCGGCCGCAACAGCGGTCGGGGCAATGGGGGTGGCCACGGTGGCGGCAACGCCGGCCGGCGCGACGAGCGCTCGCGTCCCGCGGCCCCCGCAGGAGCGGCCCGCGCCCAGGCGCCGGCCCGTCCGTCCCACCACGCACCCACCGCCGTGAAGCAGGCCCATGCCCAGCCGGCGCGCACGGCACCCGCCGCACCGCAAGGCCAGGGCCGTCGCCCCGCTCAGGGCGCCGCCCTGCTGGGTGGCAAGCCCCCGCGGCGCTGAACCCACGGCCCCGGGGCGTGCTTGACGCAAATCAAGCACACCCGGGGCATGATGCCGCTAGCATGGCCCCACGAGGGGACACCATGCACATTCAATTCCTGGGTGCCGCCGACACGGTCACCGGCTCCAAGCACCTCATCGACACCGGTTCGCACCGGATCCTGCTCGATTGCGGGCTGTTCCAGGGCTACAAGAACCTGCGCGAGCGCAACTGGGCCCGGCTGCCCGTCTCGGCCCGGCACATCGACACCGTGGTGCTGAGCCACGCGCATCTCGACCACAGCGGCTACCTGCCGGCGCTGGTGAAGCAGGGCTTTCACGGCCGCGTGTTCGCCACGCCGGCCACCTGCGATCTGGCCGAAGTGCTCTTGCTCGACAGTGCCCATCTTCAGGAAGAGGATGCGCGCCGGGCCAACCTGCATGGCTACTCGAAACACAGTCCGGCCGAGCCCCTCTACACCACCGAGGATGCGCGCCGCGCCCTCAACCGGCTGCGCCCCCTGCCCTTCGGCGACGAGATCGAGCTTTACCCGGAAGTGACCGTGGAATACACGTCGGCCGGCCATCTGCTGGGGGCCGCCTCGGTGACCCTGCGCTGCAAGGGTCACACCATCGTCTTCTCCGGCGACCTGGGCCGTCAGCACGACCTGCTGATGCCACCGCCCGAGCCCGTGCACGAGGCCGACGTGCTGCTGATCGAATCCACCTATGGCAACCGCCTACACCCCACCGACGACGTGCTGGAAGCCCTGGGCGAACTGGTTCGCAGCGCCCTGCAGCGCGGCGGCTCGGTGCTGATGCCCACCTTCGCCGTGGGCCGCGCCCAGGCCCTGATGCTCGCACTGCACCGGCTCAAGCAGGCCGGCAAGATCCCGGCGAAGGTCCCCATCTTCCTCGACAGTCCCATGGCCGCCGCGGCCACGCAGCTCTACGAGCGCCACAGGGGCCTGCTGCGCGTCCCGCCCGAGGAGGTGGTGCACATGTGCGACGGCGTCACGCTGGTCGAGAGCCCGCAGGAGTCGGAAGCCCTCACGCGTTCGCACTACCCGCGCATCGTGCTGTCGGCCAGCGGCATGGCCACGGGGGGGCGTGTGCTGCACCATCTCAAGGTGATGGCCCCCAACCCCAAGAACCTCGTCATCTTCCCTGGCTTCCAGGTGGGCGGCAGCCGTGGCGCCAAGATGATTGCCGGCGCCACCGAGGTGAAGATCCACGGAGAGTACGTGCCCATCAAGGCAGAGGTGCGTCACCTCGAAGGCTTCTCGGGCCATGCCGACGCGGGCGAGCTGATGGACTGGCTGCGCCACTTCCACAAGCCGCCACGCCACACCCATGTCGTGCACGGCGACCCCGAGGCGGCCGATGCCCTGCGCACCCGCATCAAGGAGGAACTGGGCTGGCGTGTGAGCGTGCCGGACCACCTGGCCCGGGTGGATCTGGCCTGACGTGCAGGCTGTGGACATCGCCGAACTGCCCTCTCAATGGCTGGGTCTGGCCGTGGCCCTGGGTTGCGGTCTCTTGATCGGACTGGAGCGCGAGCGCCGCAAGGGCCAGGGGCCCACCCGGCAGCCCGCGGGCATTCGCAGCTTCTCGCTGGCCGCGCTGGCAGGCGCTGTGGCTCAGGCACTTCAACAGCCGGCCCTGGTGTTTGCCGGCGCGCTGATGATCATCGTGCTGGCCACGGTGGCCTACTTCAAGAGCCGCTCCGACGACCCAGGGCTGACCACCGAACTGGCCCTCTTTGCGACCTACCTTGTCGGCGTCCTGGCCGTGGTGTCGCCTGCCCTGGGTGCCGCCTGCGGGGCCGGCGTGGCCGCGCTGCTGGCCGCACGGGCCTGGCTGCACCGCGTGTCCACCCAGTTGCTGAGCGAGCAGGAGGTGCAGGACCTGATGCTCCTGGCCGCGCTCGCGCTGGTCGTGGTGCCGCTGCTGCCGGCCAAGCCACTGCCCTGGCTGGGCGGTATCCAACCACGCTCGCTGGGCTTGCTGGTGGTGCTCATCCTCGCCTTGCAGGCCATCGGCCACGTCGCCACCCGCTGGCTGGGGCCACGTCTCGGCCTGGCCGCCTCGGGCTTCTTCTCGGGCTTCGTCTCCAGCACGGCCACCGTGGCCACCATGGGTGCGCGCCATCGCGCGCAGCCCGGTCAGCCGGATTGGCACGCTTGCGCGGGCGTGATGTCCGGAGCCGCCACCTGGTTGCAGGCGCTGCTGATGTCCGTTGCGCTGGCACCGTCCGCCGGGGCGACGCTTGCGCCCAGTGCGCTGCTGGGCGCAGCCGTGGCTGTGGGCGCTGGCGGCCTGCTGCTGCAGCGGTCGCGCCAACGCCCCGGTGTTGAAACGCAGGAGGACGTCCGTCCCCTGCGTCTTCGGGAGGCGGCGATCGTCGCCGCCGTTCTGGCTGGCGTCGCCTGGGGTGTCTCCCAGGCCCAGCAACTTTTCGGGACGACCGGGCTGTTCGCGGGGGTCGCGCTGGCGTCACTGGCCGATTCGCATGCTCCCGTGGTCTCCAGCGCGGCGCTCTTCCAGGCGGGGCGGCTTGACGCCTCCACCTTGCTGACGAGCATGCTGCTGGCCATCGGCGTCAACACGGTCAGCCGTTGCGTGGTGGCCTGGCTCAGTGGCGGACCGGCCTACGCCTGGCGGGTGGCAGCCGGGCTGGGCAGTGCCGCCGTCGTCGCCGCCCTGGCGGGCTGGCTCACACTCTCGACCACCGGCTGAGCAGGCTCACCAGGGGATGCGCCGCCCGGCATGATCAACGAATTGGGCGCGCCCGGTCGGGCTGAGTGTGTCCAGCGCCGCCAAGAGGCCTGACACAGCCTCGTGCGGCTCCATCGCCCCTTCCACCGCGAAGGGCTGGCTCAGTCGCGAGGCCACTGTGCCCGGCTGCAGCGCCGCCACCACGGCCAGCGGGCGCTGCCTCGCCAGCTCGATGGCCGCCGTCTGCAGCAGCTGGTTGAGCGCGGCCTTGGCCGCACGGTAGCCGTACCAGCCCCCCTTGCGGTTGTCCTCGATGCTGCCCACGCGGGCGGAGAGCTTGGCCCACATCGACCGCTCTGCGCGAGCCAGCAGGGGGCTGAGGTGGCGCAGCAGAATGATCGGGCCGATGGCATTGACCGCCAGGCTCGCTGCGAGTGCCTGCGCGTTCACATCCTGGAGGCGCTTCTCAGGGCCTCGCCCCTCCAGCGTGAGCGCCCCGGTGGCATCCACCACCAGATGAAAGGGGCCCGCCAGAGCCGACGCGAGTGCTTCCATGCTGGCGGCGTCGCGCAGGTCCCAGGGCACTGGCGACGCCCGGGTCACGGGCACCACGCTCGCGCATCGCGGATCCTCCTGCAGAGCGCGCACGAACGCTGCACCAATCGCACCGGAGGCGCCGATCACCAGAGCACGGTAGCCATCGGGCAGGGACTGCATGATGGCCCTTCACTCCCGGACCTGGGCATCGCGTGTCAGATGCCGCACCCCACGCTGCAAGGCAGGTCGCAGCGGGAGGAAAAGCCGGTAGGCCAGTTCTGCCAGCCATGACAAGGGCGGCACCGCAGTAAGCCACCCCAGCACGCGCCATCCGGGAAGCTGGCGCCACAGCACCGAAAAGGCGGCTGCCCCGCTATGGAGCCGCCCTTCGCCCGTGCGAACATGAAAGCGCCGCATCGCGGTTTCGCACGACAGGCCCTCACCCAGCGCCGCTCCCGCACTCACGTCCACCCAGTCGATGTGCTGCGCGGCCGGCAGGCCCCGGTACATCGCGATCTCTCGACGGCATAGGGGACAGCTGCCGTCGAAGTACACGGACAGGCGAGGCAACGGCGTGGACGATGTCATGGACGCGCATCATGCCCATCCGCCGAGAATTCGGGGCCGCGTGGGCCAGTAGCTGGGACCGCCCCAGGGATTCGCGTCCAACGACAGAATCTCGCGGCACGGCGCTCCTGAGCCAGCACACATCCGACACCACGCCAATAGGAGAAATTGCTTCATGCATCGCCGCAGCTTTCATCGCCAGGTCCTCGGCGCCATGGCTACCTTCACCCCGTGGCTGGCACAGGCGCAACAGGAAAGCTTGCACACTTCTGTTTCCACCGCCATCCGCCCGACCCAGTGGACAGACATCGAGGCTCGCTCCCAGGGGCGCCTGGGCGTGGCCGTGCTCGAGACGGCCACTGGCCGCATGGACGGCCATCGCCTGGACGAACGATTCGCCATGTGCAGCACCTTCAAGTGGCTGGCCGCCGCCCATGTGCTGCACCGTGTCGACCAGGGTCAGGAGCGATTGGACCGCCGCATCCGCTACGGGCGAGAGGTGCTGAAGCCCCACTCGCCTGTCACCGAAGTGCATGCGGGACACAAGGGCATGACGCTGGCCGAGCTGTGCCACGCCACCATCACCGTCAGCGACAACGCGGCGGGCAACCTCATCCTCGACACCTTCGGTGGCCCGGCCGGCCTGACGGCCTATGCGCGACAGCTGGGCGACGGCGTCACCCGCCTTGACCGCTGGGAAACCGAGCTGAACGAGGCCACCCCTGGCGACCCGCGCGACACCACCTCCCCGCGCGCCATGGCCGAGTTGCTTCGCCTCACGATGGTGGGCAATGCCCTCTCACCGGCCAGCCGCGCGCAACTGTTGGAGTGGATGGAAGCCACCCGCACCAATCTCAAGCGCCTGCGCGCCGGCCTGCCCGAAGGCTGGCGCCTGGGCAGCAAGACCGGCACGGGCGCGCAAGGCACCACCAATGACGTGGGGGTCTACTGGCCCCCCGGTCGAGCACCCGTTGTGGTGGCGGTCTACCTGACCGAATCGAAGGCGGATTTCGCGGTGAGGGAGGCCGCCCTGGCCAGCGTGGCCCGGGTGGTGACGACCCGCTTCAGAACACCGTGAACAAGGCAAGGCTCAATCCGGCATAGATGGCGATGACCGCCCAGAAGTAGCCTGGCGACTCGTCGCGCAGCACCTCGCGGCTGCCCGCACCCGCTTTGGCAATGACCCGGCCCGTCACCACGGCATGGCAGACATAGACGGCCAGGACGGCGCCGAGGAGTTTGAACACGATGTCTCCCGCGCCTTCAGCACCGACCGGAACGCCGACTGCGCGGCTGCAGCTTGTCCAGCTCGGCCAGCTGCTGCTTGAGCAGCAGCACCAGCGTGCGCGCATGCTCCACCGGCAATTGCAGGCAGCTGCTGGGCACGGCATCGCCATCGTCGCTCGACGGCCGCGCGCGAGGCTGCACCAGCAGATCGGTCTTCAGTTCGATCACGCCCTTGTCGTGCCTCACCGACTTCAGGCGCTGGATCTCGATGTCATAAGTCTTCACGCAAAGGCTCCTGCGGAGGGTAGGGTGGATTGTCGCGGAGTCCCAGCGGCAAAGGCAGCGGCTGCGGCCGGACGAGAAGGTTAACCTCTTCCCATGGACTCCCTCCTCACCGCCTCTGCCCGCGCCCTGGCCAAGGGTGATGCGTTGGGTGCGCTCAAGCAGGTGGCCCTGCGGGAGGACCCGCCGGCCCTGGCCCTGCGCGGGATCGCGATGGCGCAGCTGGGCGAGCATGCGCGGGCGCGGGAGCTGCTGCGGCAGGCAGGCCGCCGCTTCGGCCCGCATGAGGCCTTGGCACGGGCGCGCTGCGTGGTGGCCGAGGCTGAGGTGGCGCTGGCCATGCGCGATCTGGGCGGCTCCGCGCGGGACCTGGATGCGGCTGCAGTCGCACTCGCGGCCCGGGGCGACCGGGCCAATGCGCTGCAGGCGCGGTTGATTGCGGCACGGCGCCACGTGCTGCTGGGCCGGATCGACCTGGCTGCGGCTGCACTGGCAGATGTCGATCCACACAGCCTGCCCCCGCTGCTGGCGGCTGTGGCGGAGCTGACCCTGGCCGAGCTGGCGCTGCGCTCGCTGCAGGTGCAGGCGGCGCAGGCCGCGTTGGGCCGTGCGCGGCAGGCGGCCCAACGCGCAGGCGTGCCGGCGCTGGTGGCCGAGGTGCAAGACGCCTCCGCGGCCCTGGCACGCCCCGCAGCACGCCGGCTGGGCCCTGACGGCGAGCAAAGGCTGCGCCTGGACGAGGTGGCCACGCTGTTGAACTCCGGCGCTCTCGTCATCGATGCCTGTCGGCGTGGCCTGCGTGCCGGTCCGGTGTGGGTGCCGCTGGCTGGCCGGCCGGTGCTGTTCACCCTCGCACAGGCGCTGGCCGAGGCCTGGCCGGGCGACATGAGCCGCAAGGTGCTGATCGAACGGGCCTTCCGAACCCGTCACCCCGATGAAACCCACCGGGCGCGATTGCGTGTGGAGATGGGCCGCCTGCGCTCGCTGGCAGCCGGCCTCGCAGACATCGAAGCCACCCCGCAGGGATTCGCGCTGCGGCCACTGAACGCGCACCCCGTGGCCGTGCTGGCGCCGCCCATCGATGGTGACCAGGCCGCAATGCTGGCGCTGTTGGCCGATGGTGCGGCCTGGTCGTCGTCCGCCCTGGCGCTGGCCCTGGGTGCGAGCCAGCGCACGGTGCAACGCGCCTTGGCCGAACTGGAAGACGCAGGGCGCGTGCGCTCCATCGGCCAGGCCCGCTCGCGGCGTTGGCTGGCGCCGCCGCTCACCGGATTCACGACGATCTTGTTACTCCCCGCTGCGCTGCCACTTGCCTAGAGTGACGTCATCGCACCGCCTTTCGAGGCCCAACCGGAGTCTTCTGATGACACGCTCGCCCCCCGCAGCCGGCATGACCCAGCCCGCCGACATCGTCCGCGAATTCGGTCCCTTCCCCGACGCCCCCGCGGTCAACGGCGTCACCCATGATGGTCGCCACGTGTGGGCGGCCCTGGGGGCACGTCTCATCGCTTTCGACCCGTCCAGCGGCGAGACGACCCATGCCCTTGAACTGGCCTGCGATGCCGGCACCGCCTTCGACGGCGCCCACCTCTACCAGATCGCCGAGGCGCGCATCCACAAGATCGACCCCGCCACAGGCCGGGTGGTGGCCTCCATCCCCGCGCCCGGCCGGGGCGAGGACTCCGGGCTCACCTGGGCCGAAGGCAGCCTGTGGGTGGGCCAATACCGCAGCCGCAAGATTCACCAGATCGACCCCGCCACGGGGGCGATCCGGCGCACCATCGAATCCAACCGCTTCGTCACCGGCGTGACCTGGGTCGACGGCGAACTGTGGCACGGCACCTGGGAAGGCGAGGAGAGCGACATCCGCCGCATTGACCCGGCCACAGGGGCCGTGCTGGAGAGCCTGCAGATGCCCCCGGGCACTGGCGTGAGCGGGCTCGAGTCCGACGGCGCCAGTCTCTTCTACTGCGGCGGCGGCATGAGCGGCAAGGTGCGCGCGGTGCGCAGGCCCAAGCGCTCTCGAGCCTGACCGATCCTGCGACCGAGGGCCCCTTGCGCGGCGATTTCACTCCTTGTACGCAAGCGCCTGCGCTTTCAGGCATAATGCTGGTTGTGCGCCGCAGCAATGCGGCGCTTCGTTCATCCCCTCTGACCTTTTCAGGCGTGGTGCCCAACGGGCGCCCCCGGGCTGCAAGCCTGGTGTCTTGAGTCCCGGTTGGCGGCGATGCCGTCGCAAACCACCGACTCGAGGCCTGAGGCCCGCACCTCCCGTGCAGGCCCTGCCCCCTGACCTGCGACTTTCATTTGAACGCCCGGCGTCGGTGCCAGCGTTGTGCCTGTCTTGCCGTGGCTTTGGGCCACCGGGGCAGGTTTTGCCTTGAAAAGAACTGACATGACTTTCGAATCCCTGGGCCTGAACGCCGTCCTGCAAAAAGCCATCACCGAGGCCGGCTACACCGAGCCCACCGACGTGCAGGCCCGTGCCATTCCCGCTGCGCTGGAAGGCCGTGACCTGATGGTGTCCTCGTCCACCGGCAGCGGCAAGACGGCAGCCTTCGTGCTGCCTGCACTGGAGGGCATCCTGGCTGCACGTGGCGACAACACCAAGCGCCGCGAAAAAGGCAAGGTCTACGGCCCGCGCGTGGTCGTGCTGACGCCCACCCGCGAGCTGGCCATGCAGGTCTCCAAGGCCTGCGTCACCTACGGCCGCCATGTGCAGGGCCTGCGTGTGGCCACCATCGTGGGCGGCGTGCCTTACGCGGCACAGCTCAAGGCCCTGCGTGGCCCGCTGGACATCCTGATCGCCACCCCCGGCCGACTGCTCGACCACCTGGGCACCGGCGCGGCCGTGCTCGAGAACGTGCAGATGCTGGTGCTGGATGAAGCCGATCGCATGCTGGACATGGGCTTCATCGACGACATCCGCGCCATCGCCGAGACCATCTCGTCCGACCGCCAGACGCTGATGTTCAGCGCCACCTTCGCCGGCCATGTGGGCGGCCTGGCGCAGCAACTCACCCGCGAGCCGCAGCGCATCGACGTGGCGTCGCACACCGACACGCACGCCAACATCGAGCAGCGCCTGCACTGGGCCGACAGCCTGAGCCACAAGAACGCCCTGCTCGACCACATCCTGACCACACGCGAGCTGGACCAGGCCGTGGTGTTCACGAGCACCCAGCGTGACGCCGACATCCTGGCCGACCGCCTGGGCGAACTGGGCCATGCCGTGGCCGCCCTGCACGGCGGCATGCCGCAGGGCCGCCGCAACCGCGTGCTGCAGGGTCTGCGCCAGCGCCAGCTGCGCGTGCTGGTGGCCACCGACGTGGCCGCGCGCGGCATCGACGTGCCCACCATCACCCACGTGATCAACTACGGCCTGCCGATGAAGGCGGAGGACTACGTGCACCGCATCGGCCGTACCGGCCGTGCCGGCCGCGACGGCCTGGCCATCACCCTGGCCGAACGCCGCGACACCGGCATGATCCGCCGCATCGAGCGCTTCACGACCCAACCCATCAACGCGGCCACGATCACGGGCCTGGAGCCCAAGGCCCCGCCGCCCGTGGACCGCAAGAAGCCCGAGGGCTGGAAGCCCGGCATGGGCAAAGCCGGCTTCAAGCCGCGCGGTGACCGCCGTGGCGAATTCGCCCCGCGCGACTTTGCGCCGCGCGAGCGTGCCCCCTTCGAGGGCCGCCATGGGCGTGACGACGGCGGCCGCGGCCACCAGGGTGAGCACCGTGGTTTCGGTGAAGCCCGCGGCAGTTTTGCCGACAAGCCTTCGTTCGGCGACCGCAAGCCGTTTGGCGAAGCCCGTGGCTTTGGTGAAGCCCGTGGCTTTGGCGAAGCCCGTGGCTTTGGTGACAAGAAGGCCTGGGGCGAGAAGAAGGCCTGGGGCGAAAAGAAATCGTTTGGCGACAAGCCGGCCGGCGGCAAGCCCTTCGGCGCCAAGCCGCAAGGTGCGAAGCCCTTCGGCAGCAAGCCCTTCGGTGCCAAGCCCCAGGGTGGCAAGCCCTTCGGCAAGCGTCGCGACTACTGATTGAAAAGCGGGTGGCGCATGGCTTCGTCCATGCGCAACACCGGGCTCACACAGCAGTCGGCCGCCTCGAACGCGGCCGTCCACTCGGCCTGGCTGCGCGTGGCAAACACCGCAGCCACGGCCTCGCGCAAGGCCATCGCGTCCTCACCACCCACGGCCTGGCCCAGTGACCAATGGCGCTCACCCCACTCCGGGTGACCCAGCACCTCGCAGGCCGCGCGCCAGAACTTCAGCTCCAGCGCCCCCACCGCCATCCAGCGCCCATCGCCCGTGCGATAGACGTTGTAGCAGGGCACGCCGCCGGTGAGCAGGTCACGGCCTGGCCTCGGCGAGCGGCCCGTGGCTTGCACGGCCAGCCGCGCCAGCAGGTTGTGCTCGTGCACCACATGGGTCATCGACACATCCACATGCCGGCCGCGGCCTGAACGCTGGGCTGCCAGAAGCGCGGCCAAGATGCCTGAGACAGCTGCCTGCGTGCCACCCAAGAGATCACCGATCTGGAAATTGGGAATCGCCAGCTCACCCTCGCGCGTGGCGATCTGGTCCAGCACCCCGGCGTAGCCGATGTAGTTGAGATCGTGCCCCGCCTTGCGCGCAAACGGCCCGGTCTGTCCATAGCCACTGATCGAGGCCATCACCAGACGGGGGTTGGCCGCCTGGAGCACGGGCCAGCCCACCCCGAGCTTGTCCATCACCCCAGGGCGGAAGCCCTCCACCAGCACGTCCGCATCGCGCACCAGGGCCAGCAGTTCTTCGCGGCCGGCTGGCTGCGCCAGGTCGATGCGATGGAAGCGCTTGCCCTCGTTGAGCAGACGGAAGAAGAGGCTGGGGCGCCCCTGGGCCGCGTCCTCGGCCGAGCGCATCATCGCGCGGGCATCGTCACCTGAGCCAGGCGCCTCGATCTTGAGCACATCGGCGCCCAGGCGTCGCAGGTGCAGCGTGGCGAAGGGACCGGGCAGCAGCCGGGTGAGATCAAGCACCCGCACGCCGGCCAGGGGCAGGTCGTCGGCCGCGTCGCTCACTCGAAACGGCCCTCGCGCAGCCATTTGGTGGCGACCCATTTTTCACCGGCGAGCACGGGCGCGCCACCGTGCAGGGTCTGGGTGGACGGGTGCGGCAGCGCGTAGCTGAAGAACACCGCACTGCCCTTGACCGGGTTCACCGAGAGCTTCACGTCAGGGAAGGTGGTGGCGCCGCCGCCCTCGGGCGTGTTGAGGTACATCACGAGCGTGCCCACACGCTGGCCGCCACGCTTGAGGATGGTGGGGGTGCCCGGCTGGGCCGGGTCGAAGTAGTCGTAGTGCGGCTTGTACTCGGCCCCCGGGCGGTAGCGCAGCACCTGCAGGCCTTCGCCGTTTTCCAGCGGCCAGTTCAGGAGCCGCGCGATGCGCCGCTCGATCCGGTCGCACAGGGGGAATTCGCCGCGCTGGAAGAACATGCCGTCGCTGGTGCGTGCGGCGTTGACCTCGCTGGTGCCGGTATCGGTCTTCACCGTGAGCGAACGCTCCAGCCGCGTGGCCGCCAAGGCCATCAGTTCATCACATTCCTGGTGGCTGAGGACGTTGGCAAACACCACCACGCGTGGCTGCTCGAGGCTGAAGACCACCTGCACCTGGGCATCGCCCACGTCGATGACGGTGGGCTCGCCGTGCAGCGAGGGGGCGGGCACCGGCTTGTCGTAGAGCGCTGCCGTGCCGCGTTCGTAGATGGCTTCGGGGTCGATGCCCCGCTCCTTGAGAAAGGTCTCCAGCGTCTGCTCCAGCGCCTGCAGGGCCACGTCTTCCTGCCATCCACTGGCCGTCATGGACTTCAGCACGGCCTCCGGGCCGTGCCCGGCCGTCACCTGCTCGGTGATCCACTGCCGCAGTTCCGGGGTGATCGTCTGGCTCATGGCGGCCCCCTTGTTCGTCATGCGCTTCATTGTGCTACGCCGGCTCGCGGCGGCGGAAGACGAGCCGATCCCGTTCGGACGCGCCCGGATCGAAGGCATACCCGTCGCGGTCGAAGCCCTGGAGTTGCTCGGGCAAGAGGGCCTGGGTGTCGATGGCATAGCGTGCCATCCGCCCGCGGGCGCGCTTGGCATGGAAACTGATGATCTTCCAGGCGCCGCCCTTCCAGTCCTCGAAGACGCAGTGCACCACGCGGGCCTTGAGCGTCTTGAGGTCCACCGCCTTGAAATACTCCTCGGAGGCGAGGTTGACCACCACGGGCGACGCATCGGCCTGGAGGCGTCTGTTGAGGTAGTCTGCGATGCGCGAACCCCAGTACGCGTACAGGTCCTTACCGCGCGGGGTGGCCAGGCGCGTGCCCATCTCCAGGCGATAGGGCTGCAGGCGATCGAGCGGACGCAAAACACCGTACAGACCGCTCAGGATGGCCACATGCTGCTGCGCCCAGTCGAGCTGTTCGGGCTTCAGCGTGCGGGCCTCCAGGCCGTCGTAGACATCGCCGTTGAAGGCCAGCACGGCCTGCTTGGAATTGGCCGCCGTGAAGCGTGGCGACCAGGCCGCATAGCGCCCGACGTTCAGCGTCGCCAGCGCATCGCTGAGCGACATCAGCTGCGCGATTTCAGCCGGCGTCTTCCGGCGCAGGTGGTCGATGAGCTCGGCCGCCTCGTCCACGAAGACGGGACGGGTGTGGGTGGCCACGTGGGCGGGGGTGTCGTAGTCGAGCGACTTGGCAGGCGACAGCAGGAACAGCATCGGGCGAGCGGCAAGGGCGTAAAGTGGAGAAGGTTACCAGCCTACCCCGTGATCCACATGACGGCCCCGAACATCTGTCCTTGCGGCACCGGCCGCGCCTACGCCGACTGCTGCGGCCGCTGGCACAGCGGCCCTGCGCATCTGGATGCCCCCGATGCCCAGGCCCTGATGCGATCTCGCTACAGCGCCTATGTCATGGGCTTGCACGACTATCTGCTCGCCACCTGGCACCCCAGCACCCGGCCGACGGCGCTGGAAGCCGACCCGCCGGGACTGCGTTGGCTGGGGCTGGACGTGAAACGCCATTGGCGCGATGACGACACCCACGAGCGCGTCGAGTTCGTGGCGCGCCACAAACTCGGCGGACGTGCACAACGCCTGCATGAGTTGAGCCGCTTCGTGAGGGAGGGTGGGCGATGGTATTACGTGGATGGTGACATCGCCTGAGAGGGGTGCGTGTCACGGGCCGGCATGGCAACCATGCGCTCCGCGCAGACCAGCTCGAGCGTCACGGTGAACACGCTGCCGCGCCCGATCTGGCTGTCCACCGCGATCTTGCCCCCCATCAGCGAGACCAACTCGCGCACGATGGCCAAGCCCAGGCCCGTGCCGCCCGGCGCAGCGCCGGGGGCCTGGGCAAAGCGCTCGAAGAGGCGATCGCGCACGGCGGGGTCCACACCCGGGCCGGTGTCACTGACATGCAGCACCAGGCTGCAACGCCGGGGACCCACCTGGAGCGGGGGCTCCAGCACGAGCGAGACCGCCCCTTCCCGGGTGAACTTGATGGCATTGGAGAGCAGGTTGGCGACCACCTGCCGAGTGCGCATCGCGTCCAGCATCACCGGATCGGTCCAGGCGTCCACACCCTGGACGAGCAGTTCCAGGCCTTTCGTCTGGGCCGCAGGCCGGAATTCGTCAGCGAGCTCCTGTGCCAGCCGTTGCAGGCTCACGGACGACTCGTGCAAGGTGATCTTGTGCGCCTCGAGCTTGGCTGCATCGAGCAGGTTGTTGAGCAACTCCACCAGACGGTCGGCCGAGCGCCCCATGGCCTCGACCAGCCGCTGGGCCTTGGGATTCAACGACTCGTGCCGCAGCAGCGACAGCCCCCCGGAGATGCCGGCCAGCGGGGTGCGCACCTCGTGCCCCATCTCGGCCAGGAAGTCCGCCTTGGCCGCAGTGGCCGCGCGGGCCGCATCGCGCTCGGCCTGCAACTGCCGCTCCACCAGACGGCGTGCCTCCACATGCTGCTGCAAACGGCGATTGAAGAGCAGGCTCACCGCCAGCCCGCCCATGAACACCACCAGCAGCGGCACCCCCACCCCGAGCACCTGAGACCAGCTCAGGCCGGCATGGAACTCAGTGCGCAGCCAGGTGTTGGCCAGCGCGGCGCGTTCGTTTTCCGGGATGGCATCCAGCCCACGACGCAAGGCATCTGCCAGTTCAGGGCTGTCGCTGCGCACGGCAAAGTAGAGCTCGCTGGGACGTCCCTCCACCGTGCCCGACACCTGCAGCTGGCCGAGGAAGCGGCGCTTGATCAGGCTGGCCGCCACCTCCAGATTGGTGATCATCGCATCGGCCTCACCGCGCGCCACCGCAAGCATGGCGGCCTCGACTGTCTCAACCTCCCTCACGCGCACGGCTGGCGCTTCGCGCTGGATGACGGGAATGAGGTAGTGGGCACGATCGATGGCCAAGGTGCGCCCGGCCAGCGACGCCACGCTCGGCCACCCGCCATCGAGGCGGCTGACAAGCACCGAAGGCGCCGAGTAGTACGGCCCCACAAAGCTCGCGAACTCCATGCGCGGTCCGGTGCGCACGGCCGACAGCATCACGTCGAGCCGACGCTCGCGCACGCCCGTCAGGCCCTGCTCGAAGGTGCGCTGGGGCTCCAGGCGGTAGCGCAGCCCGGCGAGATCGGCCGCACGGCGGAAGAGCTCGATCGCGAAGCCCGCGGGTTCACCATCGTCGCCCAGCGCGTTGATGGGCCCGAAACCCTGGTCGAAGCCGATGCGCAGTTCACCCCGTTCGGCCAGCTTGCGCCGCAGGGCCGCATCGACAGCCGGCGCCTCCTCCGGGGCCAGCGCCAGGTAGCGCGGCTGCCAGGCAGCCACGAGCTGGTCCATCCAGGCCGGATCGATGGCGCGCAGCGCCGCGTCGAGTGCACCATGCAGAGGAGCAGCCGGGTGTGGAACACCCAGGTGCAGCTGCCCCACTCCCAGGAAGGGGGCGAAGCACCTGCAGGTTGCTGATGCGCTCGGCCTCGATGATCCGGTGCGCCGGCGCCAGAGCGCCGAGGTAGACATCGGCCCGGCCCTCGGCCACCGCCAGCACTGCCGCACGCGTGTCGTCCACCTCCACAAGCCCCGCACCAGGGTAGCGGGTCAACAGGTATTCGTGCACGGCATAGCCACGTTCGACCGCCACACGGCGGCCGCCAAAATCGTTGCTGTCGGAAAAATCGGTCGTGCCCTTGCGCCCGATGTAGACCATGGGCAACTGCACATAGCTGTCGGTGAAGAGCAACTCGGCCTCGCGCTGCGGCGAACGCGCAATGGAGGGCACCACATCGATCTCGCCGGCACGCGCCGCTGCCATCACCGAGGGAAAGTCACGGAAGGTCCGCACCTGCACAGGCAGCTGCAGCATGCGGGCCAGGGCTTGCACCAGCTCGCCCGACAACCCGGTGTAGCGCCCGTCGCCATCCACCGCATCGATGGGTTGCCAGTCTTGCACCACCCCCACGCGCAAGGCGGCGCGTCCCTCACGCCAGGCCAGGAAGTCGGCCGACGGCGTGACACGAGGCAACACCTGGATCTCGGGCAGTGGCCGCGTCTGGGCCTGCAGCGAGAACGACGCCATCGCCAGCACGGCCAGGCAGGCTCGCACAAGCCCACGGACCGAGGCCCGCAACGCCTCCTTTGGAAGAAGGTCGAGAACGCCCTTGAACACGTCTGCCAGGCCGGCCATGCGGCTTCCCCTGCGGATGAAAGGTGCGCCTGTCGTCGTGTCTTGCGACAGGTCTCGTGAGCAGGCATTGTGCAGTCCGACGAGACACTGCACCATGCCTCGCAAACGGTGGTGTGCGCATCACGCGCCTGCCGGTCGAGGACTTTGTCACAAGTTGGCACAATTTGCCGAATGACCCCTGATCCCGCCGACTGCAGGGTGCTGCACCTCGACGACCACCTCGCAGCGATGGACAAGCCTGCTGGCCTGCTCGTCCACCGCTCGCCCATCGCCAGCGGGGATACCCGCTTTGCGCTCCAGATGTTGCGCGACCACCTGGGCCGCGCCGTCTACCCGGTGCACCGCCTGGACCGCGGCACCTCCGGCGTGCTGCTGATGGCGCTGGACGCCGACACGGCGCGCGCGCTGAACGCACAGTTCGAATCCCGCGCCGTCGTCAAGACCTATGTGGCCCTGGTGCGTGGCTGGCCTCCCCCTCAGGGCGACATCGACCACCCGCTGCGTCGCATTGAAGAGGGTGTGCCGCGCCAGGACCGTGGGCGCGCCACGGACGCCCAGCCGGCCCGAACGTCCTTCAGGCGGCTGGCGCGGCTCGAATGCACGAGCCCCTTGCCGCCCCATCCCACAGCGCGCTACGCGCTCGTGGCCGTGCAGCCGCTGACGGGTCGCCAGCACCAGATCCGTCGGCACTTCAAGCACGCAAGCCACCCGCTGATCGGCGACGCCACCTACGGCAAGGGCGATCACAACCGATGGTGGGCCCATCGCCTGGGCATCGCACGGCTGTGGCTCCATGCCGCGACACTCACCCTCATGCACCCGGTCTCGGGCCAGCCGCTGACGGTGCAGGCGCCGGTGAGCCCCGAGTGGCACGCCCTGCTTCGCCAGCCCGGCTGGGTGATGGATGACGAACTCAGTCTGGTCCGGTTGCTGGGCCGTTGAAGCCTCCCTCAGTCCAGCCCCAGCAAGCCCCTGGCCAGCTGGTGCACGCGCTGCCCGGGCTGCGCGAGCGTCTCCACCACGCTCAGGTGGTGCGTGTGCGGGATGGCCTCGCACACCGGCACGGCCTTCGCGCCCCAGCGATCCCGGATGAGCTGGTTCTGGCGCAGGAACTCCTCGCTTTCCTGCGCGCCCACGGTGGCCAGCAAGGGCACCGACGGTGCCGGGAAACAGGCCGGGCTCAGGCGGGCCACGGACTGCGGCGTCAACAGCAGATCCGATTTCAGGAAAGGGGTGTGACGAACGGGATCGAGGTCGAAGACGCCCGAGATCGAGAGCGCCCCCTTGACCAGATCCTCCGGCAGTCCTGCATCCACCTGGCGCCAGCGACATGACACCATCATCGCCGCCAGATGCCCGCCCGCCGAATGCCCGGCCACGATGATGCGGTTCGGGTCGCCCCCATGATCTGCCGCATGCTGCCAGGTCCACACCAGGGCACGCACCATCTGCATCACGATGGTCTCGATCGTCACACTGGGACACAGGGCGTAGTTGGGCACCACCACGCAAGCCCCTGCGTCCACGAAAGCCGGGGCGATGAAGGAGTGGTCCGCCTTGTCCAGTGAACGCCACCAGCCCCCATGGATGAACACCAGCACCGGGGCACCGGGTTTTCGGGCCGGAAAGACGTCCAGCGTCTGCGCCGCCCCCGGGCCGTAGACGCGGTCCAGGGCGGGCGAGAGCCGCGCGCGCGCCTGGGCCGAATCGCTCGCCCAGCGGGCGAAGATCTCCGCATGCTCCGGAATCCGGGCGCGGTTGTTGTATTGGACGTCGAGCCACTGCGGGTCGTAGGCGGGGGTCATGCACATGCTCCTTGCGAGGGTTTGCGTCGGGTCGTGGCCAGCTTTCTATACTGACCGGCTGCTTTGCACCAGAGGAGCACCGCCATGAACATCACCGTGCTGGGGATCGGCCTGATGGGCCTGCCCATGGCCCAGCGCCTGCGCGAGGCCGGATTCGCCGTCACGGCGTGGAACCGCACGGTCGAGAAAGCCATGCGCCTGGCCTCGCACGGCGCGCGTGTCGCACACACGGCGGCGCAGGCCGTGCGCGAGGCCGACGTGGTGATCACCATGCTGGAGAACGGCGACGCTGTCGAGGCGGTCCTCTTCGGCCAGGGCGTGGCCCAGGTGCTCAAGCCCGGCACCCTCGTGATCGACATGAGCTCGATCAAGCCGGCCCAGGCCCGTGACCACGCCCGCCGCCTGGCCGAGCATGGCTGCGCGCACCTCGACGCCCCCGTCTCGGGCGGCACCGTGGGGGCCGAGGCTGGCACGCTGGCCATCATGGCCGGCGGCGACGCCGCCGATTTCGCGCGCGCCCAGCCCGTCTTCGCCCCGCTGGGCCGCGCCACCCATGTGGGCCCGCACGGCGCCGGGCAACTGGCCAAGCTGGCCAACCAGATGATCGTGGGCATCACCATCGGCGCCGTGAGCGAGGCCTTGCTGCTGGCCGCCAAGGGCGGGGCCGACATGGGCCAGGTGCGCGCCGCCATCCGGGGCGGCTTTGCAGAAAGCCGCATCCTGGACGTGCACGGCCAGCGCATGGTGGAACGCGACTTCGCCAAGCGCGCGGCGATGAGCGTGCAGCTCAAGGACCTGCGCAACGCCCTGGACACCGCCGACGCGCTCGACTTCCAGGCCCCCATCACCAAGCTCTTCGCCGAACTCTATGCCGACGGCATCGACCACGGCCTCGCCGAGTACGACCATTCCGCCCTTTTCGTCGAGCTGGCCCGGCGCAACGGCATGCAATGATTTGCTAGAATTACGGGCTACATCGGGCCGATAGCTCAGCTGGGAGAGCGCTGCGTTCGCAATGCAGAGGTCGGGAGTTCGATCCTCCTTCGGTCCACCACAGATGCAAGAAGCCGGGCTCGCCGCCCGGCTTTTTCGTTTTGAGCCAAGAACACACGGGCGTCTAGGAAGAGTGATGAGGAAGTCGAGGTTCACGCAGGCCCCGATCCTGGCAATCCTGGGCGACGGCGACCGGGAGGTCTGGGTGTATTCGTCCCCGGCTTTCCCGACACCAGGTGAGGTACGGCCATTGCAGGCCTCTCTATGCATTTGAAGGACGCCGGCCTTCCTTCAGCCTCGGCCGAGCACTGATGACCCGCTCGCGCGAGCTCCCAAGTCGGGGATCGGTATCAGCCTGCGCCCTATGCATGGCTTCCACCGCCAAGTCGATGAACGCCCGCACCTTGGGAGTCAGGTACCGGGCACTGGCAAACAGGGCGTGCACAGGAACGGTCGGCAGTGACCAGTCCGTCAGCACGGCGCGCAGCTGACCCGCCCGCACCGCAGCACCAGCAAACAGCATGGGCAACTGCGCGATGCCCAGCCCTGCTACCGCCGCGTCGCGCACGGCGAACACGTTGTTGGCCTTCAGTCTCGGTTGCACGGCCACGCGCTCGGCTTGCTGGCCACGCCAGAATGCCCACGTGGCTTGATGGCTGCCACCTGAAAACGCCAGCGTTACATGGGAGGCGAGGTCCGCAGGCTGAGCGGGGGCCGTGCGCCGGGCCAGGTAGCCCGGTGCCGCATACAGGCCGTAGCCCAACTCGCCCAGTTTGCGCGCGGTGAGCGTCGAATCGGCCAGCGGCCCGACACGAATGGCCAGATCGAAGCCCTCATGCACGATGTCCACGAGGCGTCCGGTGAAGTCGGCATCGACCCGCACCTGGGGGTGGCGCTCAAGATAGTCGCGGACCCAGCCGCTGACGGCGAGCATCCCGAACTCGACGCCGCAGGTCAGCTTCAGCACGCCGCGTGGCTCGCCCTGCGCCTTTTGCACCGCCCGCTCGGCATCCTCGACCGACGCGAGTATCCCGACGGCACGCTCGAAGAGCTCGCGCCCGATCTCGGTCAGCGACAACGACCGCGTCGTGCGCTCCAGCAGGCGCACGCCCAGATCCTTCTCCAGCAGGGTGATCACCCGGGACAGATGAGCCTTCTGGGTGTCCAGCGCCTCGGCCGCGCGCGTGAAGCTGCCGGTTTGCACAACCTTGACGAAGGCTCGTAGCGCCGCGAGCTCCATTGTTGTCTCTTATGGCAACAGAAAGTCTTATTAAACCGTATTTTTTACATCGCTGGTACGCCTCAGACTCCGTGTCACCGTCAAGCCCAACCGGAGTTCGTCATGAGCCTCAAGGACCCCAACGTTGCCAAGCCCGACGCCAAGAAGCGCGTCGCAATCATCATCGCCAATCCGGCCACCTCGACCACCACCGGCTGGCCGGTGGGCTTTTGGTGGAGCGAACTGACCCACCCCTACCATGTGTTCGCCGAAGTCGGCTACGAGGTCGAGGTGTTCAGCCCGAAGGGCGGCCGGTGCGAAGCTGATTCAATGAGCGACCCTAATGACGCCAGCGGCTACAGCAAGACCGACCTGATCAGCCAGGGCTTCATCCACACGCCCGAGCTCAAGACGCTGGTGGACAACACCAAGAGGGTGGCCGAGATCGATGTGGCACGCTTCGACGCCATCGTCGTTGCCGGCGGCCAGGCACCGATGTTCACCTTCGAGGAGGCCACCGACCTGCACGACAAGTTCGCCGAGTTCCACGCCGCAGGCAAGGTGGTCGCGGCGCTGTGCCATGGCGTGGCCATCCTGGCCTACGTGAAGAACGCGCAGGGCGAGTCCCTCGCCAAGGGCAGGACCGTCACCGGCTTTGCCAACTGCGAGGAGGACTTCGCCGATAACGCCGTGTGGAGCTATGGCCTGCTGCCGCGCCACAAGCACGTGACGCCCTGGCGCATCGAGGACCGCATGAAGGAGATCGGTGCCAACTACGTGCAGGCTGGTCTGTGGCGCGGCTTCGCCGTGCGCGACGGCAACCTGATCACCGGCCAGCAGAACTTCTCGGGCGAGGAAACGGCGCGGCTAGTGGTCGAGGCGCTGGGGCGATGATGGAGCGGGTTGACATGGGTATTCCCAGTCTTCTTGTGACGGGCACCACCGGCAACATAGGCCAGTCTTTGATGGCCCAATGGATGCAAACGCCTTCGTTCGCCAACGTGGTGGCCGCTTCCCCCGCCGGGCAGTTCGTTGCTGGTGCTCCCAGCCGCGCCTTGAACCCCCTCGATCCGGCTTCAGCCAAGGCTGTCATGCGAGGGGTGGAGCCGCAGTCCCTGCTGACGCAGACCCATCCCGAGATGGAGACCATGATCGCCCTCGCGGTGCAGGCAGCACAAGCTACGGGGCGTACAGAACATCGTGCGCTTGCAGCGCCTGCTCGGGCGGCCTGCCACCGCCTGGGCTGACTTCGTGGTCAAGCACCGTGATCTCTGGCTGTGAGCGACACCTTGGACACGATCACCACCCCACCCACCGAGCCGGTAACCGTGATCATCCGGCGACGCGTCAAGCCTGGCCGAGAGGCCGAGTACGAGGCCTGGCTACAGCGGCTGCAAGCCGAGGCCCGCACGCTACCGGGCTATCTGGGCGTGACCACGCAGCGGCATGACCCCAATGGTCCGCGCGAGTATGTCAGTGCCGTGCGTTTCGATTCGCTGCAAAGCCTGCAGGCCTTCGAGGCCAGCGAGATGCGGGCGCGTCATTTGGCCGACGTCGCTCCGCTGGTGCAGGGTGACGCCGCGTGGGAACGGTTGACGGGGCTGGAGTTTTGGTTCAGCGCGCCGCCTGGCACGGTGGTGCCACAGCCGTCACGGCCACGCATGGCGCTGGCGATGATCGCCGTCGTGTTCACCCTGGTGCTGGTGATCGGCAGTGCCGTCGATACGGCCTTCGCAGCCCTGCCGTTCGATACGCCGTACCCGGTGCGCTTGCTGGTGACTATTGCTATCGAGGTGGTGCTGATGACCTACTGGCTGATGCCTGTGCTGACGCGCCGCCTGGCACGCTGGATCTACCCCTCTCATCAGTCGGCTCGAACCTAGAAGAACAGAGAGAACCGTGAGCATTTCCATCATCGGCGGTGGCCACGCTGGGCCGCGGGTGCAAGTTGACGTTTGTCATGCTTCGTCGGTCTTGACTGGACAGATCACCGCGCGGCGGGTTGCTCTTCAGCGGACCTGATGGGTGAAGAAGGCCCAGCCGCTGATACACGTCGTCGGCCTGCAGCGACTCCCGTCAGAACTCCCCGTCCTTGACATAGGGGTGGCTCCAGAGGATGGTCTGCATCAGCACCGTCTTCACCCAGGCCGCATGCATGCGCTCGACCTCCTCGGCAGAGACTCCCTTCTGCGCCAGGAAGGGCTTGAGCGTGGTGGTGATGGGGATGGTCAGGGCCGGCAGATAGCGGAAGTGGATCTGCGCAACACTGTTCACCCCGTCGGTCTTGTTCTTCTTGATCCGGTTGTGGCGCAGGCCGATCTCGTACTGCCAGTCGAGCCAGGCCTGGTCGTAGTTGGCGGCGGCGGTATCGAGGATCCAGAGGGCGAAGCGCTTTCGCACCGCGTCGAGGTAGGCCACGTCCGGCTGGCCGGTCCGGGCATCGCCGAAGTACACGACCAGCTCGGGCGTGGAGGCGACGAAGCCATACCAGACATCCAGGATCGCGTCGGTCTGGTCGGCCAGGATCTCGCGGCTGCGGCGCAACGCTTCCACATCGTCCTGGGTAAAGAGCAGAGCCTTCTGCAACGCGGCCAGATCGGCCGTGGTGTACGGTGCGCGGGCAAGCTCGGGACGGCCGTAGGCATAGCCCGGAACGGGTGAGGTGGTGGTAGTCATGTGGATCTCCTGATCGGTCCCGGAGGACAAGAGGCGCATCGGGACGGTGGCATCATCGACCAAAATCCTGGATGATGTGCAACATGGCGTCCATGAAAGTTGACTTACCGTCCAGAATCGGTCCACAACCCGCCGAGACCTCCACCCGGCAGCCGATCGATCGGCTCTCGGTTCTGCTCGAGCGTTTCCGCGTTCGGGCCGCGCTCTTCCACAACGGCCCGCTGTGCGGCAGGGCGCGCTTCGAGGCTCGCCCGGGCCGGGCGTTCCTGCACGTGTTGCGCCAAGGGCAGCTCACCGTGCGACATCGCAGCGCGCCCGGCGTCCGCCCGGTCCTCGAGTTGCGGGAGCCGAGCGCGCTGCTGTACGCCCGCCCGATCTTCCACGAGTTCATCCACCCTCCGCGGGAAGGCTCGGACTTCAGCTGTGCCACGCTCGATTTCGACGGCGCGGAACACAACCCCATCGTCCACGCCCTGCCCCCGTTGATCTGCGTGCCCCTGGCGCGGATCGAGGGGCTGCAGCCGGCACTCGACCTGCTGTTCGCGGAGACCGATCGCGTTCGATGTGGATCGCGGGTCTTGATCGACCGACTGTTCGAGGTGGTTTTCATCCAATTGCTGCGCTGGATCCTCGACCACCCAGACGAGGTCGGCGTCAGCAGCGGCATGATCGCAGGGCTGTCGGATACGCGGCTGGCGCGGGCCCTGGTCGCGATGCATGGCTCGCCGGCCCGCGCCTGGTCGCTCGCCGCGCTCGCAACCGAGGCGGCGATGTCGCGCAGCGCATTCGCACAAGCCTTCAAATGCGCAACCGGCGTCACCCCGGCCCGCTATCTCACGGACTGGCGGCTGACACTGGCGACGGCCCTGCTGCATGACGGCCACCCGTTGAAGCAGGTCGCCGAGAAAGTGGGGTTTGCCGGTCCCTCCTCGCTGTCCCGGGCGTTCAAGCAGCGCTTTGGTGCGTGTCCGCGTGAATGGGCGAGCAAGGGTTCGACGGCTGCGTCGAGTCGGGGCTGAAAGGCCGCAGGCCGCGCATGCCTGCGGGCACGGCCCGAGGGGCCGACGGATGTCGCATCTGCTTGCCGCAGGCACATCATGTTGCAATGGGCACAGGCAAAGGGGTTAACCTGTGAGGTTCACTCCTCTCCCCTTGCCCGACCTCATCGACACCGCCCATGCTGGGACGCCCCAAACCCGTTGTCTTCGACCCTTATGGCCGCCGCCGCTCGCGGCGCTTCCCACCCTGGCTGGCCTGGCTGCTGACCGGCGCCGCGCTGGGCATCGGGGGGGTTCTCTACGTCCAGTCCGAACACCTGCCGCCGCGCCTCACGGCCAGCCAGTCACAGGCCCTGCGCAGCGACTACCAGACGGCCGAGGCCGAGCGCCAGCGTTTGAGCGCCGAACTGGCCGACACCATGAAGCGGCTGCAGACCGCCGAAGCTGAACGCCAGAAGCTGGCGCTGGACCTGTCTGCCGCGCAAGACACCGTCGCACGCCAACGCGACGACCTGCTCGTCCTCGTCGACGCGCTCCCGCCCGACCCGCGCGGAGGCACCGTGGCCGTGCGGGCGGCGCGGTTCAGCGCCTCGCAGGGCCGGTTGAGCTACGACCTCGTGCTGACCCGCGACGGCGGCAGCCGTCCGATGAATGCCGCGGTGCAGTTCGTGCTCGCGGGGGTGGACGACAAGGGGCTGGAAGCCCGGCGCAGCCTTGAGGCCCTGCCCGTGGCCCTGAACCGTGTCGAAAGCCTGCGCGGCCAGGTGCCTCTGCCCGAGGGCTTCACCGCCCGCCAGGCCACGGTCCGCATCACGGACCGCAGTGGCGGTCAGTTGCTGGGCATGCGCGTGATGAACGTGCGCTGACCCGCGCGCGCCTCAGGCCGGCACCGAGCTGCGGATGAGGTGGTCGAAGGCGCTGAGTGCCGCCTTGGAACCCTCTCCCGCTGCGATGACGATCTGCTTGTAGGGCACGGTCGTCACGTCGCCGGCCGCGAAGATGCCTTCGGCGCTGGTGTGGCACTTGGCGTCGATGATGATCTCGCCGTAGCGCGACAGCTCCACCGCCGAGCCCTTCAGGAACTCGGTGTTGGGCACCAGGCCGATCTGCACGAACACACCTGCCAGCTCGAGGTGATGCTCGGTGCCGCTCGCGCGGTCCTTGAAGGTCAGGCCGTTCACCTTCTGGCCGTCGCCGGTGATCTCGGTGGTCTGGGCATTGGTGTGGATGGCGACGTTGGGCAGACTCTTGAGCTTGTTCACCAGCACGGCATCGGCCTTGAGCTGGTCGGCAAACTCGATCAGCGTGACGTGCTCGACCACACCCGCCAGGTCGATGGCGGCTTCGACGCCGGAGTTGCCGCCACCGATCACCGCCACCTTCTTGCCCTTGAACAGCGGGCCGTCGCAGTGCGGGCAGTAGGCCACGCCCTTGGTCTTGTACTGCTCCTCGCCCGGCACGTTCACATTGCGCCAGCGCGCGCCGGTGGCCAGGATCACGGTGCGGCTCTTCAGCTCGGCGCCGTTGGCCAGGCGCACGGTGGCCAGGCCGCCCTTGTCCCGGGCCGGCTCCACCGATGCCACGCGCTGCAGGTTCATCACGTCCACGTCGTACTCGCGCACATGCTGCTCCAGCGCCGCCGCAAACTTCGGGCCCTCGGTGTGCGGCACCGAGATGTAGTTCTCGATGCCCAGCGTGTCCAGGGTCTGGCCGCCGAAGCGCTCGGCCACCAGGCCCGTGCGGATGCCCTTGCGCGCGGCATACACGGCCGCTGCAGCACCGGCGGGGCCGCCGCCGACGATCAGCACGTCGAAGGGCGCCTTGTCGGACAGCTTGGCCGCGTCACGCGCGGCCGCGCCGGTGTCGATCTTGGCCAGGATCTCGCCCACCTCCATGCGGCCGGAGGCGAACTTCTCGCCGTTGAGGAAGACCAGAGGCACGGCCATGATCTGGCGTGCTTCCACCTCGGCCTGGAACAGGCTGCCGTCGATCGCCACGTGGCGGATGCGCGGGTTGAGCACGGCCATCAGGTTCAGGGCCTGCACCACGTCCGGGCAGTTGTGGCAGGTCAGGCTCATCCAGGTTTCGAAGACGAGCTCAGCCTCGGGCTTGAGCGCGCGGATCTGTTCGATCAGCTCGGCCTCGATCTTGGGCGGATGGCCGCCCGCCTGCAGCAGCGCCAGCACCAGCGAGGTGAACTCGTGGCCCATGGGGATGGCGGCAAAGCGCACGCCCATGTCTTCACCTGCGCGGGTGATCTGGAAGGAGGGACGGCGCGTGTCCTGTCCGTCCAGACGCAGGCTGATCTTGTCCGACAGGGCGGTGACTTCCTCGAGCAGCTCGCGCATCTCGCCCGATTCGGGGCGCTCGTCCAGCGAGGCGATCAGCTCGATCGGGTGCTGCAGGCGCTCCAGGTAGGCCTTGAGCTGGGCTTGGAGGTTGGCGTCGAGCATGGCGGCTTCCTTCTTCGTATCAATCCGGTGCAATACAGGCGTGGTCGTTCCGACCCCGTTGACAGCACCGAGCGCCACGGGAAGGCAGCGGTGCTGTCAGCGAGGCCCGAATTCCGGTGTTCGGTGGGCCTGGGTGGGCGAGGAGCCCACCCGAGGAGCCTCACAGGCCGGCATCGCGCCGGCCTTGAGCTTCAACATGGACGGTCGATCAGATCTTGCCGACCAGGTCCAGCGACGGGGCGATGGTCTTGGCGCCCTGCTGCCACTTGGCCGGGCAGACCTGGCCGGGGTTGGCGGCCACGTACTGGGCAGCCTGCAACTTGCGCAGGGTTTCCTTCACGTCACGCGCGATGGCGTTGTCGTGGATCTCGGCCGTCTTGATCACACCCTCGGGGTTGATGATGAAGGTGCCGCGCAGGGCCAGGCCTTCTTCAGGGATGTGCACGCCGAAGGCGTTGGTCAGGGTGTGGGTGGGGTCGCCCACCAGCGGGAACTTGGCTTTGCCCACGGCGGGGGAGGTCTCGTGCCACACCTTGTGCGAGAAGTGCGTGTCGGTGGTGACGATGTAGACCTCGGCACCCAGCGACTTGAAGGTGTCGTAGTGCTCGGCGGCGTCTTCCACTTCGGTGGGGCAGTTGAAGGTGAAGGCGGCCGGCATGAAGATCAGCACGGACCACTTGCCCTTCAGCGACGCCTCGGTCACCTCGATGAACTTGCCATTGTGGAAGGCCTGGGTCTTGAACGGCTGGACTTGCGTGTTGATCAGGGACATGTGAGCTCCTTGTGAGTCATGAAGGAAAGGGATAACCCGTATGGTAGGTGCAACGCAGCATTATGCGCATGCATTCAGTCAATAGTCTTGATTGCTTTCACCTATTGAGAGGTTTTTTCTCGGCATTTGCGCCCATCTGATGCCAACACGCCGCGAATGACCGAGAGTCTCAGTGGCCCGAGCGGTTTCGCCAGGGTTTCAGCATCTGCTGCACCCGCACATCCACGGCTTGACAGGCCTCGCCCGTGAAGAGACCTGCCAGGGCATCGAGCAGTGCACGGGTGCGCGCAGGCATCAGCCGCCGCCCGGGGAACACCGCCCAGGCCACCGTGGCGGGCAGGTGCCAGTCGGCCAGCAGCGGCTGGAGTTCGCCGCTGCGCACATAGGGCTCGGCGAAATGGTCGGGCACGGCGGCAATGCCTGCCCCGGCGCGGGCCAGGCGCATCAGGAGTTCGGGCGAGTTGATGGTGGCCCGTCCGGGCGGGATGCCCTCCCAGTGCATCTCGCCACGGCTGAGCACCCACGGCGCCGGCTCGCCGGTGCGGGTGAGCAGGCGCAGGGCCTCATGCTCCATCAGGGCCTCGGGCTCGGACGGGCTGCCCTGCCGGGCGATATAGGCCGGCGAGGCGTACAGGCCCACCGACAGCACGGCCAGACGGCGCGCAGCCAGCGAGGAGTCGTCGGCCAGGTCGCCCATGCGGATGGCGAGGTCGAAGTTCTCACCGATGAGGTCCACGCGCCGCGGGGTGATGTCCACCTCCAGCGTGATGGCTGGGTGGCGGGCAATGAAGTCGGCCAGCAGCTGGCTGAGGACGAGGTTGGCGAAGTCGCCGGGCATGGACACACGCAGGCGCCCGCTGGGCTCGACCTGGCGGTGCTGGGCCAGCGAGGCCGCCGCCTCCACCTCGTCGGCCACCTGGCGGGCGTGGGCCAGCACGTGATGGCCGAAGTCGGTGAGGGTGAGCTTGCGCGTGGTGCGCAGCAACAGGCGCTCGCCCAGGTCGGCCTCCAGCGCGGCCAGCCGGCGCGAGACGGTGGACTTGGGCAGCCCCACCCGCTCGGCCGCCCGGCTGAAGCTGCCTTCGTCGGCCACCCGGGCGAACAGCAGGAGATCGTCGGCTTGCAGGTTCATGGACACCTCACTGTTCCGTCAGTGGATCAATCTTATCCAGTATCCGATCTTCCAGATCGGATTTGGGACAACTAGAGTTCATCCCATCGCAATCTTCTTCCCGGACACGACCATGAACATCCTGCAAGTCAATTCCAGCGCCCGCGTCGACGGCTCGCACTCCACCCGCCTGGCCAATGCCCTGGTCGAGCGCCTGCGCGCCGCCGAGCCCCAGGCCCGCCTGACCGTGCGCGACCTGGCCCGCAACCCGCACCCTGTGCTGGACGAAGCGGCCCTGGGCGCCCTCTTCACCCCTGCCGAGCAACGCACGCCCGAGCAGGCGGCGCGTGTGGCCCTGGACGATGCGCTGATCGCCGAGATCCAGGCCGCCGATGTGGTGGTGCTGGGTGTGCCGATGTACAACTTCGGCGTGTCAGCCCAACTCAAGAACTGGATCGATGCCATCGCGCGCGCCAAGGTCACCTTCCAGTACACGGAGAATGGCCCCGAAGGCCTGCTCAAGAACAAGACGGTCTATGTGGTCCTGACGCGCGGCGGCATCTATCGCAACCAGCCGTCCGACAGCCAGGTCCCCTACCTGAAGACCACCCTGGGCTTCCTGGGCATGACCGACGTGCGCTTCATCTATGCCGAAGGCCTGGCCATGGGGCCTGAGGCCGAGCAGAAGAGCCTGGCCGCCGCGCAGGCCGAGATCAAGGCCGCGCTGGCCTGACATTCACCCCTTGTGAAAAGGAGAACGCCATGACCGCCACCCTCACCTCCGACCGCCAAGGCGTGGTCGAGCATCCGCGCAGCGTGGAGCGACTGGTGGCCGGCATGGCCACCTCCGACGGGGCGGGCGTCAAGCTCACGCGCGTGCTCACGCAGCCGCTGCAGCGCCGCCTCGACCCCTTCCTGATGCTGGACGCGTTCGGCACCGACAACCCCGATGACTACATCGGCGGCTTCCCCGACCATCCGCACCGCGGCTTCGAGACGGTGACCTACATGATCGCCGGGCGCATGCGCCACCGCGACAGCGCGGGCCATGAAGGCCTGCTGCAGAACGGCGGCGTGCAGTGGATGACCGCCGGGCGCGGGGTGATCCACTCCGAGCTGCCCGAGCAGGAGGAAGGCCGCATGGAAGGGTTCCAGCTCTGGCTGAACCTGCCGTCGCGCGACAAGATGAGCGCGCCCTGGTACCGCGACATCCAGGGCACGGAGATCCCGGAGTTCACGGCCCCCGGGCTCACGGTGCGCGTGATCGCCGGCGAGAGCCAGGGCGTGACCGGCGCCGTGCAGCGCGAGGGCACACAGCCGCTATACCTCGACCTGCACCTCGCCGCGGGCACGCACTTCGCGCAGCCCCTGCCGGCCGAGCACAACGCCTTCGTCTATGTATACCGCGGCCAGGTGGTGGTGAACGGCACCGAGGTGCCGGCCGGACGCATGGCCATCCTGCGCAATGAAGGCGATGGCGTGGCGCTGCAGGCCGGGCCCGACAGCCGTGCCCTGCTCATCGCCGGGCGGCCGCTGAACGAACCGATCGCGCAGTACGGCCCCTTCGTGATGAACACACAACAGGAAATCTTCCAGGCCGTGGAAGACTTCCGCGCCGGCCGATTCGGGACCTGATTCAGCAGCCACCTTGGGTGCGGCCTTGCGCCGCACCGGCAGCTTCACCGGCGCTTCGGCGCTGGGGTCGGGCAGGGCCATCACCTTGTCAAGCAAGCCGTGCAATTCGTCCAGGGCCTGCAGGCCCAGTTGCGACTCGATGGCCTTGTAGCGCTCGTCGATGCGATCGAGCATGCGCTGCACCAGGCGCTTGGCCTTGGGCGTGAGCTCGACGATCACCTTGCGCTGGTCGGTCGAGATGCGAAAGCGCCGCACCCAGTCGTCGCGCTCCATGCGCTCCAGCACGCCGGTGAGGCTGGGGCCCGGGATGCAGGCGGCTTCGGCGATCTGGCCGATCTCCAGTTCCCCCCGGTCCGACAGCACCCGGATCACACGCCATTGCTGCTCGGTCACGCCGGCCACCTTCAGGTTGGGGCGGAAGTAGCGCATCACCGACTCACGGGCGCGCAGCAGGGCATCGGGCAGGTTGCGGTGGGCGATCGCGGGGGGCATGGGCGTCCTTGACAGGTGGAGGTGAAGCAAGTGCTTCACATATTCTAAGGATGCCTCACGGTTATAAACAAATACTTCACAAGCCCTGAAGAGGCTGCTTCTGCCAGCCACACTTGCCCTCGGCCTTCACCCGCAGCAAGGCCCGATCGGCCTGGTTCCAGGCCTCGAGGAGGGGCACCCCTGCATCGCTGCGCCACACCACCACGCCCGCACTGCACCCCACCTTGAGCTGCTGGTCCTTGAATTCCACCGGCACGGCCAGGGCCTGGACCAGGCGCGACGCCATGGCGTCGGCCAGCCGTTCGCCATCGCCCGGCGCCGCCTCGGCCAGCACGAGGAATTCGTCGCCGCCCAGGCGGATGGGCACATCCTCGTCGCGCAGCAGGCTGCGCAGGCGCCAGGCCACCTCACGCAGCACCGCGTCGCCGGCATCGTGGCCCTGGCGGTCGTTGACGCGCTTGAAGTCGTCCAGGTCGAAGCACATCACCACCACCTCGCGCAGGGCCGCGCCGGCCTGCTCGGCCCGCTCCAGCAACACGGCCAGGAAGGCGCGGTTGGGCAGGCCGGTCAGCGCGTCGTGGCTCGCGTCATAGCGAAGCTGGCGCACCTGCTGCTCGCGCGAGGCCAGGTCGCGGTCCATCTGCTGCAGCAGCTCGGCCACCCAGCTCACGTCGGCCTGGCGACGCTCGGTGCCCTCCCCATTCGCCGCGCGTGCCCGGCGCAAGGCCCCTGTGGCATGCAGCAGCCTGTGCACCGGCTGCGACACGCGCCGCGCCAGCCACAGCCCGAGGGCAAGGAAGGCCAGGCCCACTCCCGCACCCCAGGCAAAGATCTGGCGCCCTGCAGCCCGGGCGTCAGAGAGTGCCACGTCGATGGGCTGGCGCACCACGACCTGCCAGCCCAGCCCGGGAAAGAGGCGGTAGGGTCCGCTGAGGGCGACGGCGGTCATGGCCTGTACCCCATCGTCCCAGCGTGCCAGCCGGTAGCGCTCGCCGGGGGCCGGCAAGGCCTCGGACCCGATGGGCAAAGGCCGGTGGCGTTGCGTCTTGGGCCCCAGGATCAGCCGCCCCTGGGCATCGGCGATCATCACCTCCAGCCGGTGGCGGTTCTCGTGCGGGCGCAAAACCTCCTCGGTCACCTCGCGGGCCCACTCCCAGCCGAGGTGGGCGGCCATCACCCCCTGGAGCTGCTGGCCGGCGTCGTGCACCGGCGTGGCCACGTCCACGAACTCCAGCGGTTCGCCGCCGTCCGGGTTGAGGATGCGTTCCAGCACCACCGCCGGGTGCACATCGCCGAACCACAGGCCTTTGCGGCCCTCGGTGTAGACCGGGCGCCCCACCCCAGAGCCCCCTTCGAAGATCCCGCCCGTTGCCGCAACCACGCGCCCCTGGGCGTCGAGGTAACCGATCCAGGCGTAATTGGGCACGCTGTGCTGCAGCAGCTCGAGCTGCAAGCGGATCTGCTCGGCGGGGCTGGGGCTCTGGTGGGTACGTACCTGGGCCAGCAGGAGCAGCTCGGTTCCGCGCGCGGCCATGTCACGCGAAAGGCGTTCGGCCACCTCGACCGCCACGTCGGCCACCTCCAGCCCGGCCTCGCGGGCGATGCGTTCGGTGGTCAGGCGCACCTGCACCAGCGCCACGGTCAGGGCCACCCCCAGGCAGCTCACGGCCGGGAGCGCGGCCACCTTCCATCGGTACGGGATCGACCATCGATGCGACATGGAGGCCCCTGGGGACATCACGTCCCTCTTTTTGTCGGAGTCTAGGGGGACGCTCCCGGAGCGGGAAGGCGGGACGCCCTCTCATCACCCCCTCAAGCCCGGGATGGGCTTTCCTGGAGGAGCGATGAATGCGGCGGCGCAGCATGCGCGCTTTGCGCACGTGTGCATGAAACTTCCCGGAAACGGCTCAGTCGGACACAATTTGCGCGCGCGGCCGGGTCTTTCTGGCCACGTCACGACGTCTTCCTCTCCACCACCAAAGGATGCCCATGACCGACACGACCCGCCCCGATCGAAGCGTCTGCTCCCGCTGCCACGGAGGTCGGTCATGAGCGCCATCCCCCCCACCGCCACGTCGATGGCGCCTGCCTCGCCGGCCCAGGGGCCTGGCGAGGTGCTGCGCCTGCGCGAGGCCATTGCGATCATCGTGGGCGTGGTGATCGGAGCGGGCATCTTCAAGGCGCCCTCGCTGGTGGCTGGGATGACGGGCGATGTCTCGTGGATGTTCACCGCCTGGGTGCTTGGAGGCCTTGCGTCGCTCATCGGCGCGCTGTGCTATGCCGAACTGGCCACGGCCTATCCTCACGCCGGTGGCGACTACCACTACCTCCAGCGCGCCTACGGCCGTTCCATGTCGCTGCTATTCGGCTGGGCGCGTCTATCGGTCATCACCACCGGCTCGATCGCCCTGCTGGCCTTCGTGTTCGGCGACTACATGACCGCCGTGCTGCCCCTGCCCTACCTCAGCGCCACCGGCAGTTCGGCCGCTTACGCCGCCGCCTCGGTGCTGGTGCTCTCGCACATCCACCTGCGCGGCGTGAAGGCCATGTCGTCCACCCAGGTCTGGCTCACGGCGCTCGAGATCCTGGGCCTCGGCCTGATCATCGTGGCGGCCCTCACCCTGCCGGAAGCCAACGGCGCCGCCGTGGCGGCCGAGCCGGCCGCCCCGCACACGCCCTCACTGGCGATGTTCGGCCTGGCCATGGTCTTCGTGCTGCTGGCCTACGGCGGCTGGAACGAGGCTGCCTACATCAGCGCCGAGGTGCGCGACAAGCGCCGCAACACCGTCAAGGCCCTGGTGCTGTCCATCCTCATCATCACCGCGCTCTACCTGGCCGTGGTGTGGGCCTACTGGCAGGGACTGGGACTGGAGGGCATGGCCAAATCGAACGCCGTGGCGGCCGACCTGCTGAAGGTGAGCTTCGGCCCGACGGGCGAGCTGATCATCTCGCTGATGGTGGCCGTGGCCGCGCTCACCTCCATCAACGCCACCATGATCGTGGGCGCGCGCACCAGCTATGCGCTGGGGCGCGACTGGCACGCCCTGCGCTGGCTGGCCGACTGGGACCAGCAACGCGGCGCCCCGCTGCATGCGTTGCGCCTGCAGTGCGTGGTGTCATTGCTGCTGATCGCCATCGGCACCTGGGCCGGCGGCGGCTTCAAGGCCATGGTCGAGTTCACCGCACCGGTGTTCTGGCTCTTCTTCCTGCTCAGCGGCATCTCGCTCTTCGTGCTGCGCATCCGCGAGCCGCAGGCCGAGCGTCCCTTCAAGGTGCCGCTCTACCCGGTGCTGCCGGCGGTGTTCTGCCTGGTGTGTGCCTACATGCTGTGGTCGGCGCTGTCCTATGTGAACAGCCAGACGCTGGGCGGATGGAACGCCGCCTGGATCAGCGTGGCGGTGCTGGGCATCGGTGTGGTGCTGGTGGCGCTGATGCGCAAGCCCAGCGCCGTGCACGCCCCCGCGGCCGAGTGAGCGATCGAGCAAGGATCAAAGACGGGCCGCCAGACGTGTGCCCTGGTCGATGGCCCGCTTGGCGTCCAGCTCGGCCGCCTCGTCGGCGCCCCCGATGAGGTGAACGCGCACACCCGCCGCGCGCAAGGGTTCGACCAGTTCGCGCAGCGGCTCCTGGCCGGCACACAACACGATGTGGTCCACCTCCAGCCAGGTCGGGTCCTCGCGCTTTTCACCGTGGCTGATGAGCAGGCCGCGGTCGTCGATGCGTTCATAGTTGACGCCACCGATCATGCGCACGCCCTTGTGCTTGAGCGTGGTGCGGTGGATCCAGCCGGTGGTCTTGCCCAGACGCTCGCCCAGCTTGCCGGCGCGGCGCTGCAGCAGGGTCACCTCGCGGGCCGGCGGTGACACGCGGGGCTGCACGCCTTCCACGCCTCCGCGGGCCTGTGCCGGGTCGCCCACGCCCCATTCGGCCAGCCACTCGGGCAGGTTCAGGGTGGGCGAATGCCCGTCGTGCACCAGGTGCTCGGCCACGTCGAAACCGATGCCCCCGGCCCCCACGATGGCCACACGCCGCCCCACCGGCGCGCCGTGGCGCAGCACGTCGATGTAGCTCAGCACCTTGGCGTGGTCCTGCCCGGGGATGCGCGGATCGCGTGGGCGCACGCCGGTGGCCAGCAGCACCTCGTCATAGCCGGCGCCGGCCAGGGTGTCGGCATCCACCACGGTGTTCAGGTGCAGGCGCACACCGGTGAGCTCCACGCGGCGGCGGAAGTAGCGCAGCATCTCGTGGAATTCCTCCTTGCCCGGCACGACCTTGGCCATGTTGAGTTGGCCACCGATCTCGCCGGCAGCATCGAAGAGATCCACCTCGTGGCCGCGCTCGGCCAGGGTGGTGGCGGCCGACAGCCCCGCCGGGCCGGCGCCCACCACGGCCACCCGCTTGCGCTCCGGCGTGGGGCGGATCACGAGCTCGGTCTCCCGGCAGGCGCGCGGGTTGACGAGGCAGCTGCTGAGCTTGTTGACGAAGACGTGGTCCAGGCAGGCCTGGTTGCAGGCGATGCAGGTGTTGATCTCGTCGGCCCGGCCCTCGCGCGCCTTCTTCACGAATTCGGCGTCGGCCAGCAGCGGCCGGGCCATCGACACCATGTCGGCGCAGCCGTCGGCCAGGATCTGCTCGGCCACCTCGGGCGTGTTGATGCGGTTGGTGGTGACCAGCGGCAGTTTCACCGCCCCCCGCAGCTTCTTCGTCACCCAGGCGAAGGCGCCACGGGGCACGCTCGTGGCGATGGTCGGAATACGCGCTTCGTGCCAGCCGATGCCGGTGTTGATGATCGTGGCGCCCGCGCGTTCGACCGCCTGCGCGAGCTGCACCACCTCGTCCCAGGTGCTGCCGCCGGGCACGAGGTCGAGCATCGACAGGCGGTAGACCAGGATGAAGTCGGGCCCCACCGCCTCGCGACAACGCTGCACGATCTCCACCGCCAGTCGCATGCGGTTCTCGTAGGGACCGCCCCACTCGTCATCACGGTGGTTGGTGGCCGCAGCGAGGAACTGGTTGATGAAGTAGCCCTCGCTGCCCATGATTTCCACGCCGTCGTAGCCCGCCTCGCGGGCCAGCACGGTGCAGCGCACGAAGGCGCGGATCTGGCGCTCCACCCCGCGCGCGCTGAGCTCACGCGGCGTGAAGGGCGAGATCGGCGACTTCAATCGCGAGGGCGCCACCGCCAGCGGGTGGTAGGCATAGCGGCCGGTATGCAGGATCTGCAGGGCGATCTTGCCACCTTCGGCATGCACGGCCGCCGTCACCTCCTTGTGGCGTCGCGCAGCGCCGTGCGTGGCGAGGCGGCCGGCGAAGGGTTTGGCCCAGCCTTCGACGTTCGGTGCAAAGCCGCCCGTGACGATGAGCCCCACCTCCCCCCGCGCGCGCTCGGCGAAGTAGGCGGCCAGCTTGTCGAACTGCCGTCCGTCTTCCAGACCGGTGTGCATGGAGCCCATCAACACCCGGTTGCGCAGGGTGGTGAAGCCCAGGTCAAGGGGTTGCAGGAGATGGGGATAGGCGGACAGGGCGTGGCTCAAGACAGACTCCTCCCGAACAGGGTGCGATCTGCAAATTATCGAACGATCGTTCGCAAAGATGCGTCTTTCGCACTGTGATGTTTTCCCGGATGCCCTTGTGCAAGGAACGGTTTTGTATAACTTGGATACATTTCGGTCGCTTGACAACTGATCAGTATTCAACATGAACTACGAAGTCATATCCGCCCAATGGGACCTCGGTCTGGTCGCCCTGTCTTTTGCCGTGTCGGCCCTGGGGGCCTTCGCCGCGTTGTCGGTCGCCCCGTCCATCCGCGGCCGCGATGGCCGCCTGAGTTGGTTCAACCTGTCCGTGACCGGCATTGCCCTGGGCGGCGTGGGGATCTGGGCGCTGCATTTCATCGGCATGCTGGCCTACCGCCTGCCCATCGGGGTGGGCTATGGCCTCTGGGAGACCGCGGTCTCGCTGCTGGCCGCGGCCCTGGTGTCCGCTGCGGCACTGGGTTATATCGCCTCGGCGCCCTTCACCTGGCGCCGCCTGGCGGTTGCGGGCCCTCTGGCTGGCCTGGGTGTGGCCCTGATGCATTACCTGGGGATGTACGGGATGCGTTTCGGCGGTTACCTGGAGTGGGATGTCGTGCGGGTCAGCGCGTCGATCGCCGTGGCCGTCATTGCCGCCACGGCTGCCTTGTGGCTGGCCTTCCATGTGAGGGGGATCGGGCCGCGGATGGGCGCATCGGCCGTGATGGCCGGGGCCGTGGGGGCCATGCACTACACCGGCATGTCGGCGGCCACCGTGATCTGCACCGTCGCAGACCGTTCGGCGGTACCGCCCGGCACCTTGCACCCGGTGGAACTGCCGCTGATCGTGACACTGGTGGCCTTGATCGCCGTTGCGCTGATCCTCTTCGATCAATTCATGCAGCGTCTGGCGCCGGCGGAGGCCGCTCCTCGCGCTGCCCGGTGACATCACCCGGCCGGGTCCGGTGCCCCCGGTATCATGGGCCCACTCTCACCCTACGGTGGGCCCCGCCCGACGCATGCCCCGAACGCTACGCGCCCAGTTGATCCTTGCCAGCGCTGCCACCCTGGTGCTGATGTCGGGGCTTTTGCTTTGGGGGGCGCAGTCGGCGATGAAAACCGCCCTGCAAGAGCAGTTCGAGCGCCAGCTCGATGTGGCACGCCCGCTGCTCGTGGCTGCGCTCGCCCCGCTGATGGCCGCGCGCGACCATGCGGCCGTGCACGAGGTGGTGCGCCAAAGCGTGTCCTCGCACGGCTTGGCCTTCCTGGAGGTGCTCGATGCCGACGGCCGCATCGTGGCCGCCACCACGCGCCCCGCCGGCCAGCGCAGCCCCCTGAATGGCACCACGAGCACCGAAGCCGCCCTGGAACTGGAAGGTCAGTCCTTTGGCCAGGTACGCTTCGGCGTGCGTACCGAAGGCCTGGAGGCCGCTCTGTACAAGGTGACCCGCAACAGCCTGCTGATCGGTGCGCTGGTGCTGGGTCTGGGTCTGGTGCTGATGGTGGGGATCACAACCTGGCTGACGGCCCATGTTGGTGCCCTCGCCCAGGCGAGCCGGCGCATGGCACGCGGTGAATCCATGACCCTCATCCCGACAGGGGCCGGACCCAGCGAACTGCGCCAGCTGGCCCAGGCGTTCAACCAGATGACCCAGGCTTTGCGGGAACGCATGCAGGCGCTGGAAGAAAGCGAACGCAACCAGCGTGCACTGGTGGACGCGCTCGAGGAGCTCAATACCGAGCTCGAAGACCGGGTGGCCCGCCGCACGTCCGAACTGCAGGCCGCGCGCGATACGGCCGAACAGGCCAACCGCGCCAAGTCGGACTTTCTTTCGCGCATGAGCCATGAGCTGCGCACACCGCTGAACGCCATTCTCGGCTTTGCCCAGGTGCTGCGCGCCCGCTCGCAGGAACTGCCGGCGCACACCGCCGAACCGCTGCGGCACATCGAGGCAGCCGGCTGGCACCTGCTGGAGATGATCAACGAGGTGCTCGACCTGGCACGTATCGAGTCGGGCCGCATGAGCGTCTCGCTGGAAAGCGTGGACCTGGCCGAGCTGCTGCAGCAGGCCCTGCAGGCCACCGAACCCCTGGCTCGGCGCAAGGGCGTCAAGCTCGGCGCCGACCTGGCCCTGCCGGCGCCCTGCTGGGTGCATGCCGACCGCACGCGCACGCGTCAGGTGATCGACAACCTGCTGTCCAATGCCGTGAAGTACAACCGCCCGCAGGGCGAGGTGACCGCTCGGCTCGAAGCCGGCGCCGACGGCCGGGTGGCCGTCTCCATCGTCGACACCGGCCGCGGCCTCTCGCCCGACCAGATCGAACGCCTGTTCGAGCCCTTCACGCGCTTCGTGGCGCCCGGCGAAGGCATTGAAGGCACGGGCATCGGGCTGCTCATCACCAGGCGCCTGGTGGAGGCCATGGGCGGCCAGCTCAGCGTGCAGTCCCAGCCCGGCGTGGGCTCGTGCTTCCGCTTCGAACTCGCTTCGGCCTCGGCCCCCACTCCCGCCCTGCCCAACCCCGAGGGCGCCGGCCGCCCGGCCCCCACGGACGCTCCAACGCGAACCCGCACCGTGGTCTATGTGGAGGACAACCCGTCGAACGTGGCCGTGTTCCGCCAGGTGCTGGGGCTGCGTCCGGGGATTGAACTGCTCACCGCGGGTGACGGCGTCACCGGCCTGGCCCTGGTGCGCGCCCATCGGCCCGACCTCGTGGTGATCGACATCGACCTGCCCGGCATGGATGGCCTGGAACTGTGCCGGCGCCTGCGTGCCGATCCGCAGACCGGTCGCATCCCCCTGGTGGCCCTGAGCGCCAACGCGATGCCCAGCGACATTGCACGTGGCCGCGACGCCGGCTTTGTCGCCTACCTCACCAAGCCGATGGACGTGCCGGCCCTGATCGCCCAGATCGACCACCTGTTGCGGGACGCCTGAGGCCCGCGCCGGAGTTCAATGCCATGAGAACCTCGCCCGACCGTCGACGCTGCCTGCAGGCTCTGGGGGTGACGCTCGCAGCACCTGCATGGCCCTCGCTCGCGGCGGCCCCGGACCGCCCCCTGCGCATCGGCCTGGCCCCCTACCTTCCCGCAGCGCGGCTGATGCTGCAGTTCCGTCCCTTGCGCGAACACCTAGAGGCCCAGCTGGCGCGGCCGGTCCAGTTCTACACCGCACGCGACTTCCGAGGCCTGGCCGAAGATGCACGGGCTCATGCATTCGATGCTGCCATGCTGCCTGCCCACCTGGCCGCCCTGGCCCTGAGCGACTGGGGCTACCTGCCGATGTCGGGCACCTTGTCGGCCACGCAGGTGCTCATCCTCGTGCGCAAGGACGGCCCGGTGCGCACCGCCGCCGACCTGCGCGGCCGCGCCATCGGTACGCTGGACGCCTTGTCCCTGGTGGCTGGTGTGGCCCTGCGCTGGCTGGGCGAACAGGGCCTGGCACTGGGCTCCGGGGCGCAGGCCGTGCGGGTGGCCGTGCAGCCCACCGTGAGCAGCGCCCTGCATGCCCTGGACCGCGGCGAGGTTGCTGCCGTGGCCGTGGCTGAGGGTCAACTGCGCGGCCTGAGCGCCGACACGCCCGTCGATCACACGAACCTGGCCACACTGCGCAACATCCCCGGCCCGCTCTTCGTCGCCGCGCCCGCCCTTCCCCTTGCCGATCGCCGCGCCCTGAGCCAAGCGCTGCTCAACTTCCGGCCTGATCCGAACGCCCCCGAGACGGCAGCCAACACGCGGCACCATCCACTGGATCCAGACGCACTGGCGAACCTACGGGCTTACGTGGACGCAGCGCGCAAACTGATGGAGGAAGGGCCGCGGTTGGGGTCGGGGTCGTGATGGCGGGACCGTTGGTCGCCCAGCTCGAGTCTCACGCCCGGCGGCGCACGTCTTTCGCGGCGTACATGGCCTCGTCGGCGCGGTGCATCGCCTGGGCGACGGTGTCGCCCGGCCGCGCCTGAGACACGCCGACGCTGATGCTCACGCGCAGGCCAGGCGACACGGCGCCCCAGTCGTGAGCCGCCACGGCGGCCTCGATGCGATCGCACACCTGGCGCGCCACGCGCTCGTCTGAATCCAGGAAGGCCACGACGAATTCATCGCCGGCCAGACGGGCTGGCAGGTCGTTCTCGCGCACCTGGCTGCACAGGATGCGCGCGATGGCGCAAAGCACCTGGTCGCCCACCTGGTGCGAATGCCGGTCGTTGACCTGCTTGAAGTGGTCCACGTCGATCAGCGCGATGGAGACC
>CAZKGD010000003.1:106959-112774 GCA_964552215.1 uncultured Caldimonas sp. | reverse complement strand
CCGGCCGCGTGAAGCACCGCGCCGAGCTGGTGCCCGAGCTGCAGCGCGCCCTGCTGGCCCGAACCACGCTGGCGTGGGTCGAGGTGTTCGACACCGCCGGTGTGCCCTGCTCACCCATCCTCGACATCGCCCAGGTCTTCGACGACCCGCACGTGCGCGCCCGCGGCCTGCAAGCCCCCGAAGCGGCTGACCAGCCTCCCGGCGTGCTCACGCCGATGCGCTTCGATGGCCAGCGGCCGATGGCACCGTGCCCGCCTCCCCACCTGGATGCCGATGGCGAAGCGGTGCGTGCGGCGGCCCAGGCGGGGCACTGGCCCGAGACGCCCTAACATCACGCCCTCGCCGGCCCGCGGTGGCCGGCCGCACTGACACAGGAGCAGCACATGGGCGAAGCCAAACGCCGCAAGCAACAGGGTCAACAGGCGGGCGAACAACTGCGCCAGCGCGTCGCCGCGGGCGAGTTCGGCGCGCCGGGGCGCGTCGAGCGCCTGTGCCTGGTGGTGGATCACAGCGCTGCGGGGCGCGACCTGATCGCCCTGTTGCGCACGCTGCCGGAGTTCACCCTGCTGCAGGCCGCCCTGGTGGGCGAGGAGTGGCAGCTCTGGGACAGCGTGCCGATCTTCGAGTTCGCCGGCGTCACCGTGAAGGACGGCGAGGCCCGCGCCTGGCTGGCCACCGACGAGGACAAGCTGCTGAACGAGGCCCTGCCGCGCGAGTTGCGCGGGGGCGTGGGCCTGCTCGCGGGTGTCGAGCCCGCCTTGCGCGAACGGGTGGAGGGCGTGCGCCCCGCGCACTGAGTTGGCCGGGCAGGCCGCTATCCTCGCCAGAAAAGCTTCGAGGAGACGCCATGCCCCCGGCCCACGAGCCCCATATCGAACGCTACCAGCGCTGGCTCGGTCAGCGCCACGGCCTGCACTTCGACCACTACGACGCGCTGTGGCACTGGTCGGTGAGCGACCTCAATGCCTTCTGGCGTTCGATCTGGGACTACTTCGAGCTGCAGTCGCCCACGCCCTTCGAGGGCGTGCTGGTGGAAGACCGCATGCCCGGGGCGGTGTGGTTCCGTGGCGCGCAGCTCAACTACGCGCAGCAGGTGATGCGCCACGCCGACGAGGCCGACATGGCCGGCCATCCCGCCATCGTCTGGTGCGATGAAGCGGGCCTGGCCCGCGGCCAGTTGCAGCAGATGCGCTGGCCCGAGCTGCGCCGCCAGGTGGCCTCCCTGGCCCATCACCTCAAGCGCCTGGGCGTGCAGCGCGGCGACCGCGTGGCCGCCTACCTGCCCAACACGGCCGCCACCGTGGTGGCCTTCCTGGCCGTGGCCAGCGTGGGGGCCGTGTGGTCGCTGTGCTCGCCCGACATGGGCCCGGTGGCCGTGCTCGACCGCTTCCGCCAGATCGAGCCCACAGTGCTCATCGCCTGCGACGGCTACCGCCACGGTGGCATCGACCAGCCGCGCCTGCCCCTGGTGGCCGAGCTGCTGGCGCAACTGCCCACGGTGCGCCACGCCATCGTTCTGCGCCACCTCGATCCGGGGGCCGACATCCACGCCCTGACCACCCCGCCGTGCCAGGCCCACGCCTGGGCCTCGCTGGTGGCCGACGACGTGCCCTTCGAGCCCGCATGGCTGCCCTTCGACCACCCGCTGTGGATCGTCTACTCCAGCGGCACCACCGGAGCGCCCAAGCCCATCGTGCATGGCCACGGCGGCATCGTGCTCGAACAACTCAAGCTGGGCACCCTGCACAACGACGTCGGGCCCAGCGTGAGCGGCGGCGACCGCTTCCACTGGTACAGCTCCACCGGCTGGATCATGTGGAACTGCCAGGTCAGCGGCCTGCTCTCGGGCACCACGATCTGTCTCTTCGACGGCAGCCCCGCAGGCCCCCGCGATGCGCCCGACTGGACCACCCTGTGGCGCTTCGCCAGCCTGGCGGGCGTGAGCTTCTTCGGCGCCGGCGCGGCCTTCTACGCCAGCTGCCTGAAGGCCGATGTCCAGCCCCAGGCCGTGGCCGACCTGTCGCGCCTGCGCGCCGTGGGCTCCACCGGCTCGCCCCTGTCCGACGCGTGCTACGACTGGATCTGGAGCCGCCTGCCGCAACGGGGCGGCGAACCGATCTGGCTCACGGCCATCGCCGGGGGCACCGACTTCGCGGGTGCCTTCCTGGCCGGCCATCGCGGCCTGCCCGTGACGCGCGGCGAGATGCAGTGCCGCTGCCTGGGCGCGGCGGTGTACGCCTACAGCGAGCCCGACGCCAACGGCCAGGGCCGACCCCTGATCGACGAGGTGGGCGAACTCGTGTGCGTGCGCCCCATGCCCTCGATGCCGCTCTACTTCTGGGGCGATGCCGACGGTTCCCGCTTGCGCGACAGCTATTTCGAGATGTACCGCGGCCCGCAGGGCGAGGGCTTCTGGCGCCACGGCGACTGGTTGAGAATCACCCCGCGCGGCGGCGCCATCATCTATGGCCGCAGCGACGCCACCATCAACCGCCACGGCATCCGCATGGGCACCGCCGAGCTCTACCGCGCGGTGGAAGCCTTCCCCGAGGTGCTCGACAGCCTGGTGGTGGATCTCGAATACCTCGGCCGCGAGAGCTGGATGCCCCTCTTCGTGGTGCTGCGCGAGGGCCACACGCTCGACGCTGCGCTGGCAGCGCGCCTGAAGGCCGGCATCCGCGACGCGCTCTCGGCCCGCCACGTGCCCAACGACATCTACCAGGTGCCCGAGATCCCGCGCACGCTGTCGGGCAAGAAGCTCGAACTGCCCATCAAGCGCTTGCTGCTGGGGCACCCGGTGGACAAGATCCTCAACCGCGACGCCATGGCCAACCCCGGCGCGCTGGACTGGTTCACCGCGCTGGCGCAGCAGCGCGGGGTCTGAGGTTCAGCGCCCCACCGGCTGCCGCTCGCGCACCACGCGCCGGTGCGTGGCGCGGGCATGGCGCACCCAGCCGTGGCCCCACCAGCGCGCGGCCATGGCCAGGCCGCGGATCCATTCGTCCAGCGCGTAGGCGACCCACACGCCGGGCAGGCCCCAGCCCAGGTGCACGCCGAAGAACCACGAGCCGCCGGCCAGCACCACCACCATCGAGACGATGCCCGCGGCCACCGGGAAGCGCGCGTCGCCGGTGGCGCGCAGCGCGTTGATCACCACGAGGTTGAAGGTGCGCCCCGGCTCCAGCAGCACCGTGAGCCACAGCAGCATCACGGCCGAGGCGATGATGGCCTCGTCCTGCGTGAACAGGCGCAAGTACCACGGCGCCCCCAGCGCGGCGACAAGCGCGGCGCCCGTGGACACGCCCAGCCCCAGGAAGAGCGACTTGCGCACCAGCGCATGCGCCTCGTGCAGCCGGGCCGAGCCGATCAGGTGGCCCACCAGGATCTCGGCCGCAAAGCCGATGGCCAGGCCGAACAGCAGGATGAAGTACATCACCTGCATCGTGTAGCTGTGCACCGCCAGCTCGGTGGCGCCCATGCGCGCCACCACGGCGATGCTCACCATCAGTGCCACCCGGTAGGCGATGGTCTCGGCCCCGCCGGGCAGACCGATGTGCAGCACCGGCGCCAGCGGCGTCCAGCGCATCACCCACCAGTCTCGGGCCGTGGGCACGAGCTGGAGCCGCCAGCGCCACAGCACCAGGTGCAGCCCCAGCCCGAAGGCGCGGCTGAGGGCCATTGCCAGCGCAAAGCCCACCAGGCCCAGCCCCGGCAGCGGCCCCACGCCGCCCATCAGCGGGATGCACAGCAGCAAGTGCAGCGTGTGCATGGCCAGCATGTTCAGCAGCGTGTCGCGCGCATGAAGGTGGGCCCGCATCACCGAGGCCATCGTGGCGTTGTAGGCATCCAGGACCAGGGCCAGCGCGGCCATCTGCAGGAAAGGCACGGCCAGCGGCATCAGCTCGGCGGGCGTGTTCATCCACCGCAGCAGCCAGGGCGCGCCGGCCAGCAGCGAGCAGCCCGTCAGCAGCCCCAGCCAGGTGCTGGCGCCCAGCGACACCCGGGCCGTCTCGTCGGCCGCCGCCCGGTTGCCCGCCCCGAGGTTCTGCGTGATGACCACGCTCACCCCCATGCTGATGATGCGGAACAGGATGAAGAAGGCCGCCTGCAAATGGTTGACCATTGCAAACGCACCCGAAGCCGCGTCCGACACGCGCGAGGCCATCCACAGCCCCGCCAGCCCCACGCTGATGCCCAGCAGCAGCTCGGTGAACAGCGGCCAGGTGATGGCGAACAACGGGGGGCGCGGCGCAGCGGCGCGTGCGCCCGGCTGCGCAGGGACAGCGGTGCTCATGGGGTGGGCGAACGGGAGGAGTGCTTCGCAGTGCAGGCGTGGCGGCCCGGGACCGAGGCCGTGCTGGGTTCTAGCGTAGCGTGGTAACCGCGCGGTACCCCGTGAAATTCATGAACGCGTTGCGGCTGCGGCGTGGCCGCAACGCCGCAGGCTCACTGCGCCCGCGCCCCCGCAGCCCCCGCTGCATCGCGGCGCGGCGGCGGGTCGGCCAGGGGGAGGGAGCCCGGGGCGGCGCCGGCCCACAGGCGGCGCAGGCGGTCGAGCTCCTGGTCGAAGAGGTAGTTGATGCGTTGCAGCTCGGCCCGCTGGTTGGTGATCAGTGTCTTGTGGGCATCCACCGCCACGTCCACGAACTCGATCGACTGCTTGAGCTTGGCCGGCAGGGCCCGCCCCTTGTAGAACTCGGTTTCGTCCAGCAGCGGCTTGCGCTCGGCCTCGAGCTCGGTGATGCGCCTTTCCGAGTTGCGGATCGAGGCATGCACGTCTTCCAGCGCGGCCTCGCGGGCCCTGAGGTGTTCGGACTCGCTGGGATAGCGCATCAGCAGCAGGCGGTCGCGGCGGATGGCGTCCTGCTGGGCCATGCGCTCCAGGTTGGCGCGGCGCTCCTTGGCCTCCAGCGCGGCGCGTTCGTCGGCCGTCAGGCTGGGCGGCAGCACCGTGCGCGTGGAGCCGTCCTTGTTCAGCACGCGCTGCTCGCGGTCCAGGCATTCCAGGATGGGCCGGTCGGAGGTGAGCTTGCGGCCCTTGTTGTCGGTGCAGGTGTAGATGCCCTGGGCGGACGCGGGCAGGCCTGCCAGGGCGGTGGCGCCGGCAGCACAGGCCACACGAAAGAGGGCCCAGACCCGGTGTTTCATCCTCGTTCAGACTCCGTAGCGGTCGCGGTATGCCGCCACACTTGCGAAATGCGTGCCCAGGGCCGGATCGGCGGTGGTTTGCAGATACTGCAGCAAGTCCGTGAGGGTGGCAATCGCGCAGACCTCAAGACCAAGCTGGCTGCGCACCCATTGCACTGCCGAATATGGGGCATCGTTGCCGTTTTCCGTCGCCTTTTCCTGTCGGTCCAGGGCAATCGCCACGCCGCAGGGGGTGGCACCCGCCGCGCGGATCATCGTGATGGATTCCCGCACCGAGGTGCCGGCCGAGATCACGTCGTCGATGATCAGCACCCGCCCGGCCACCGGCGCGCCCACCAGGGTGCCGCCCTCGCCGTGGTCCTTGGCTTCCTTGCGGTTGTAGGCATAGGGCACGTTGCGGCCCCGCCGCGCCAGCTCGATGGCCACCGCCGCCGCCAGCGTGATGCCCTTGTAGGCCGGGCCAAAGAGCATGTCGAAGGCCAGGCCACTGTCGATCAGGCGCCGCGCGTAGAACTCGGCCAGCCGGCCCAGCTTGGCGCCGTCGTTGAACAGCCCCGCGTTGAAGAAATAGGGGCTCATCCGCCCCGCCTTGGTCTTGAACTCGCCAAAGCGCAGCACCCCGGCATCGACCGAGAACTTCACGAAATCGAGGGCGAGGGGGTCGGGG